>CAZKQM010000100.1:0-8947 GCA_964554895.1 uncultured Maribacter sp.
TATTGGTTTTTCATAATTTAAAGTTTGGTTGGTTATTTAGGAAAAGCCCAGTTTTTAAACTGGGCTTTTTTTGTCTGTTGTTGGCATAACTATTGTAATCTATGAATTGATTTAGGGTTTTCCCTCGTTCACTTGTTAACTAATCAATAGAATTTGATACTAATACGTAGACAATACTTTGGAATAAATTTTGTTTATGTAATGTAGACAAAAATTGTTCTACTAATCAATTAGTATTTTTACATTAACCCTTCAAGCTATGAAGAAAATTTTACTCATAACTTTTTTAGCATTGTCTTTCTGCATTAACGCTCAAGAATCAGTTGATTTGGCTGTTAATACGATGACAAAAAAATCTTCAAGAAAACGGGCAGAAAAGAAGGAATCTGCTTTTCAGCCAGGTGAATGGCTAAAATTTAGAATGCACTACGGTTTTTTGAATGCTAGTTATGCGACCTTACGAGTAAAATCAGATGAAATTAACGGAGTGCCAGTTTATCATGTAGTAGGGCATGGAGAGACTTCAGGCTTTGCAAGTATCTTTTTTAAAGTAGACGACACTTATGAAAGTTATTTTGATAAAGAAGATGGTAAACCCTATAAGTTCGTTAGAAATATTAATGAAGGTGGTTATACCAAAGATATCGAGATTGACTTTAATCATGAAGACCAAAAAGCAATCCTAAATGACAAAAAGAATAAGAAGAAAAAAGATATCAAATTACAAGACAGCGTTCAAGATTTAATTTCTGCTTTTTACTACTTGAGAAATAATTATGATGCCGATAGTCTAGAGGTTGGAAAATCAATAAATATGAAAATGCTTTATGATGATGATGGTATTTTCAATTTTAAATTGAAGTACATGGGTGAAGAAGTTTTAAAGACAAAGTATGGCAAAGTTAAATGTCATAGATTCAGGCCTTTTGTTCAATCTGGTAGAGTTTTTAAAGAACAAGAAAGTCTTTCACTATGGGTTTCTGCAGATGATAACAAAATTCCGATTCGAATTAGTGCTGATTTGGCCGTAGGTGCTATAAAGGCTGATTTAGATGGTTATAATGGCCTTAAGCATCAGTTTAAGATTATTATGGACTAATCATTTCGGCTACATTTTTGTTTAATTCCTTTTCAGTTCATGTTTATAAAATCTTTATGTAGCTTTGACAAAGCGTAAAGAAGTTGCAACTCTTTTAGAACACAAAGTTGCAGTTGAAACTACATGAAAATGAAGAACAAAGAGCAGATTGAATCGCAAATTTCAAAACTTCAAGAGAAATATAAAGATTCAGGCCAAGATTTAAGCGCTTACCTTGATGGTCTGCTTTATCAACGTTATCTCACCTATTGGGATTACATTCATTTAGATACCCTTTTAAGTTTGCAGGTTCCGCGAACGTATTTCCCCGATGAGGAAATCTTCATCATGTACCATCAAATTACCGAGTTATACTTTAAATTGATTTTACATGAGCAAAAGCAACTGGTAGATGATAAATCACAAAATGTCGATTTTTTCATTGAAAAAGCCCGCAGAATTAACAGCTATTTTCAAGCGCTCATTTCTTCTTTTAGTATTATGATAAAAGGAATGGAGCGCGAGCAATTTTTGCAATATCGAATGGCATTGCTTCCTGCAAGTGGTTTTCAATCTGCCCAATATCGAATGATTGAAATTTATGCAACGGCAATGGAGAATTTAGTGCATCATACTGAACGCGATGAATTTTCATCCAAAGATAGCATTGAGGTACTCTACGAACATATATATTGGAAGAAAGGAGCTACCGACACGAATACCGGTGAAAAGACATTAACATTAAAGCAATTTGAGTATCGCTATACGCCAAGATTTATTCGAATTGCCAAACAAGTGAAAAACTGCACTATTCAAGACAAATACCTTCAGTTGTCCAAAGAAAAACAAGATAATAAACAGTTGATAAAGGCGTTAAAGACAATGGATCTCAATGCGAATGTAAACTGGCCGTTAATGCACTTTGGCTCTGCCCATCGCTATCTTGCAAAAGACAAGAAAAACATCAATGCTACGGGGGGTACAAACTGGAAAGAATATTTGCCGCCTAGTTTTCAAAAAGTCGTGTTTTTTCCAGATTTATATACCAAAGAAGAGTTAAATAATTGGGGAAAAGAATGGGTAGACCATATCTTTAATCCTGAAAAAGTTTCAAAACCAAAATGAAAAATTACTGGGGCATATTTTTAATTTCAATTCTACTGTTTTCGTGTAAAGGGGAAAACCAGGTTAAAAATGAGGATGCTAAAAATGAAATTGCGACACTTCCAGTTCTTGAAAAACCGGTTACAAAGTTTGGTTTCAATCTCGATGATTTCATCGTAAAGTACGATACTATACGAAATGGAGATAGCTTTGGAGAATTAATGACTGCCCACAAAGTTGACTACCCCAAGATTGCTAAATTATCCTTGGAATATAAAGACACTTTTGATGTTCGAAGAATACGAGTAGGTAAACCATACACCATTTTAACATCCAAAGATACTACTGAAACAGCGCAGGTATTCATTTATGAAAACGACAGAATTAATTATACGGTTGTCGACTTCAGAGATAGTGTTTCAGCATATACTGATAAGAAAGAAGTAAAGTATGTCGAACGTGAAGCTTCAGGAATAATTGAGCAAGGTTCTTCAATTTCGCAGGTGATTCAAGAACAGGGCATAGATTACACCGTAACCCATAATCTAGCCGATGTTTATGCTTGGACGATTGACTTCTTCAAATTAGAGGCTGGTGATAAGTTTAAGGTTATTTATAAAGAGAAGTATATAAATGATTCGATTTATGCAGGCGCAGAACCAATAGAAGCGGCATATTTTGAGCATAGAGGCAGGCCTATTTATGCATTTGCCTATGAAAACGACTCGCTAAAAAACATCGTGGATTATTTTGATGAGGAAGCTGATAATTTGAGAAGAACCTTTTTAAGAGCTCCTTTAAAATTTGGCAGAATTTCATCAGTTTATAATTTAAAACGAAGAATTCGATTGTACGGAAATCGAATTCGCCCCCATAAAGGAACTGACTATGCAGCACCGAGAGGAACGCCCATTTTGGCAACAGCCGATGGTACAGTGACCGAATCAACACGAAGGGGAGGAAATGGTAAATACGTGAAAATACGTCATAATGGAAAGTATAGTACACAGTATTTACACATGAGCAAACAAAATGTGAAAAAAGGGCAATTTGTTCGTCAAGGTGATGTCATTGGATGGATTGGCATGACCGGTAATACAAGTGGACCACATGTTTGTTATCGTTTCTGGAGAAATGGCCGACAAGTTGACCCAAGAAAAGAAGAACTTCCAAAAGCAGAGCCACTTGCCGAAACGCTACAGCCTGATTATTTTGCCTATATTGAGCCAATCAAAGACCAGCTTGATTGTATGCTTTATCCTGAAAAGCCAATTCAAGAAGAGGAGGAAGATTTGGTCACTTTAAATCAGTAGTAAATTTAGGTTTAGGTAGTAATTCAGGAGTTTAGGGATTATAACTTATTTTTGCCTCTTCGCAATTCATCACTTGATGAAGAAAATAGAAGACATAAATCTTAAATTTCTAAAATGGCACTACCCAATTTTAATCCAACAGCTACTAAAGCTTGGAAAAAACTAACTGACCATTATAACCACTCCAAAGAAGGTCATATTAAAACCCTTTTTAATCATAACATGAATAGAGCCACTGAGTTTTCTATTCAATGGAATGATTTCTTGGTTGATTTTTCTAAGAATAGAATTACGGCTGAAACCATGCAATTATTAATGCAATTGGCAGATGAAGTACAACTTAAAGACGCAATCGATAGTGGTTTCAAAGGTGATAAAATAAATAAAACTGAAGGTCGAGCAGTTCTTCATACTGCGCTTAGGGCAAAAGAATCAGATGTAATTTATATTGATGGTGTTAATGTCGTTCCTGAAATATATGAGGTTAAAAAACATATTGAAAAGTTTACGAATTCTATTATTTCTGGAGAAAGTAAAGGCTATACCGGAAAATCATTTACAGATGTCGTGAACATTGGTATTGGAGGCTCAGATTTGGGGCCGGCGATGGTCGTAGAAGCCTTGAAATTTTATAAGAACCATCTGAAGGTTCATTTTGTTAGCAATGTAGATGGTGATCATGTACAGGAGGTTTTAACAGAATTAAATCCTGAAACTACTTTGTTTGTAGTTGTTTCAAAAACTTTTACCACCCAAGAAACACTTAGTAACGCCACAACAATTAAAGAGTGGTTCTTAAAAAGTGGAAGACAAGAGGATATCGCCAAACATTTTGCTGCTGTATCAACCAATACGAAGAAAATTGCAGAATTCGGCATTTCGTCAGATAATGTTTTCCCTATGTGGGATTGGGTAGGAGGTCGATTCTCTCTATGGAGTGCTGTTGGTATTTCGATTGCCTTGGCTGTCGGATTTGAGAATTTCGACGCGCTATTAAAAGGGGCGAATGATATGGACGAACATTTCAAAAATGAAGGTTTTGAGAATAACATTCCTGTTGTATTAGCTTTAATAAGTATTTGGTACAATAACTTTTATGACGCTGAAACAGAAGCAATAATTCCGTATACTCAGTATTTAAGTAGATTCTCTGCGTATTTACAACAAGGTATTATGGAGAGTAATGGTAAAAGTGTTGATCGAGAGGGTAAACGAGTTAACTATCAAACCGGAACAATTATTTGGGGAGAACCGGGCACCAATTCACAACATGCCTTTTTTCAATTAATACATCAAGGTACGAAATTAATACCCGCAGATTTTATCGGTTTTAAGAAATCCCTCTATGGCAATACGGATCATCACAACAAATTGATGGCCAACTTTTTTGCGCAAACCGAGGCCCTTATGAATGGCAAAACTGCGGAAGATGTTAAGGTCGAACTTGAGGCCAAGAACATGACTGAAAGCGAAATCAACAAGCTACTTCCTTTCAAGGTATTTGAAGGAAATAATCCAACAAATACAATCCTTATTGATAAGCTTTCCCCTCATAGTTTAGGTGCATTGATAGCTACTTATGAACATAAGATTTTTGTTCAAGGTGTTCTTTGGAATATATTTAGTTATGACCAATGGGGCGTAGAATTAGGCAAACAATTGGCAAGTACAACTTTGAAAGATATCGAAGGTTCACAGATTAGCAATCATGATAGTTCCACAATACAACTTTTGAATTTTTATAAGGACTAAACTGCGACTTTTACAATTCTTAACAAAGTCTAATAACTTCGTTTCATTTTTTACGTTTCTTATTAATTTTGTGTTAAATTTAACGGTTACAAAAGTTAACGTTAGCTTAATGCCAGTTAGGTGAAAAAACAACATTTTTGAAACTTAAAATAAAACCAAATAAACACGAGAACAAATGAAAAAAATCTACATCGCAATGGTTGCGTTTTTTATAACAGCCATTACATTTTCACAAGGAGTTACAACTTCGTCGATTGGCGGTCAGGTAACAGATAATGCAGGAGAACCTCTTTTGGGGGCTAATATTGTAGCGTTACATACCCCTTCGGGAACAACCTATGGCGCTATAACAGATTTTGACGGGTACTATCGAATTTCAGGTATGCGTGTCGGAGGACCTTATACTATAACACTATCTTATGTAGGATTCAATGATGATGTAAGAGAAAATGTATTTCTTGACTTAGGTCAAAGGGCGAGAATAAATTCAAAGATGTCTGAATCTGCCACAGCCTTGGACGAAGTAATTGTTACCGCTACAGGCAATAGTAATAAAACAGGTACGGAAACTAATATTTCTGAAAGAGATATTGCTACCATACCAGCAGCCTCTAGATCAATTGCTGATTTTGTTAGAATTACACCTCAAGCTCAGATAACAGAGGGTAATGACGGTTTTTCTATCTCACTTGCAGGGCAAAATAATAGATACAATGCTATTTATATTGATGGTGCCGCAAATAATGATGTCTTTGGGTTGGCCGGTTCAGGTACCAATGGAGGTCAAACAGGTGTAAATCCCTTTTCTGTAGATGCCATAGCTTCTTTTCAAATTAATATTGCCCCTTTCGATGTAAAGCAATCTGGTTTTTCAGGAGGGTCAATTAATGCGATTACAAGATCAGGTTCGAATGAGTTTGAAGGTTCAGTCTATGGTTTTACAAGAAATCAAGGCCTTGTGGGTAGAACTCCTCCTTCATTAGTTGGCGATGGCGAAGAAAGAGAAAAGGTTGATGACTTTAGTGCGAATACATATGGCTTAAGAATCGGAGGACCAATTGTTAAGGATAAACTATTCTTCTTTTTTAATTATGAGCGTCAAGATGAAGAGGTACCTCAGCCATTTAACTTTAGTAACTATACAGGGCGTTCTTCAGAGGCTGATTTAGCAAACTTGAGCAGCTTTTTGCAATCTACTTATGGATACGACCCAGGCATTTTTGATAATAATACACGAACATTGGAAAGTAATAAGATTACTGCAAAAATTGACTGGAATATAAATGAAGATCATAAGTTGTCACTGCGCCACGGTTATGTTGGGGCAGATAATTTAGAAGCTAGAAACTCTGGAAATGGCAATATTGGTTTTATCAATGGTTCTGAAGCTTTTGTCTCAAATACAAATTCAACCGCAATAGAATTGAATTCTAGTTTTGGGAGCAAATTTTCAAATAATTTTATTCTTACTTACACAGCTGTTCGTGATGACCGTGATCCTTTCGGACAAGAATTCCCTACGGTTGATATTCAAGATGGGGGAGGTACAATTTCTTTTGGTTCTGAACCTTTTTCAACAGCAAACTTGTTAAATACTGATTTGACGACCATCACCAATAATTTTGAAATATATTCTGGAAAACATGCTATCACAATAGGTGCTAACCTAGAGTTTGCAAGCATAAAGAATCTGTTTTTCGCTTTTAACTTTGGTGATTATACATTTGAAGATCAATTTGATGATGATGGTAATCTTTTATCTTCAGGGCTTAATCAATTTTTAACGGGTGAAAATGCTGATGTGTATCAGCATGGGTATTCTCTAGTAGGTGACGGAATTAATGGGGATGAATCTGCAGGTTCTGCAGATTTTAAAACTTTTCAAGCAGGGTTTTATGTACAAGACGATATTCAATGGACAGATAATTTCAGAACAAGTCTTGGATTAAGAGTAGATATACCTTATTGGGAAGATGGCTCAGTAAATGATGATTTCAATACTCGTACTGTTGGCTTATTGGAAGCCGAAGGTAAAGACTTGCAAGGAGCAAGGGTGGGTCAAGGTATTAAAGGAGTTACCCATTTTGCACCTAGACTTGGATTTAATTGGGACGTCAATGGTGATAGAACAACGCAAGTTCGTGGTGGTATAGGAGTCTTCACATCAAGGTTGCCATTGGTATGGCCAGGTGGAACATATAATAATAATGGTATAACAGGAGGTTTTAATTTTGAATTTGGACAACCTTTTGTTGCTGATGTAAATAATCAATTTCAAGACCCTTTACCAGGGTCAGGTGGAGTAGGCGGAAATATTGATTTGTTGTCAGAAGATTTTAAACTACCGCAGGTAACAAAATATAATATAGCTATTGATCAACAACTTCCATGGTGGAACCTGATTGGATCAATCGACTTCTTATATACTGATGTAATTTCAGACATTTATTATGAAAACTTGAATTTGAGAGGCCCTGTAGGAAATTATTTAGGTGCAGATAATCGCCCGTTTTATGATAGAGGAGATGAAATTGATGATACTTATGGGAGAATTATTTTAGCATCAAACACAGATGAAGGTGATGCAACAAACTTAACCTTTACTTTGAGAAAGCCTTTTGAAAATGGTTTTTCAGGTCAGATATCGTATACGTACGGAGAGTCTAATAAAATCTTTGACGGTACTTCATCTCAAAACAGTTCTCAATGGCGAAACATTCAAACCGTAAATGGTAAGAACTCAAACATTCCAGTATCACGATCTGATTTTGCTTTGGGGAATAGAATTTTCGCAAACTTTTCATATCAACTCAGCTGGAGTGAAAAGGTTAAAACAACTTTTGGCCTATCATATGATGGATCGCAAAGTGGACCATACAGCTTTACGTATAGAGAAGGAAGAGACTTATTAAATGATGATTCTAGAGACAATGCCTTAATATACATACCTGCAAATGCAAGTGAAATTCAATTCTCTGGTGATGATGCCGAACAAGCTGCACAATGGCAACGTTTGGATACTTTTATCAATAGTATTGACTATTTGAATGAGAACAGAGGTGAATATGCAGAACGAAATGCTGTAAGAGGCCCTTGGAGCCATATTGTAGATTTCAAGATTCTACAAGACTTCTCGTTTAATGTAGGAGATAAATTGCATACATTCCAGATATCAGCAGATATCTTTAATTTCACTAATCTTTTGAATTCAAACTGGGGACAAAGAAAGTTTATTAGTGGTAACGTGAGTCCTTTACAAACTGTTTCTACTGATGCTACTCCGGTATTTTCAATTAATGATGGTGATGTTAATGCTGATGGCACACCTAACATTGAGCAATTAGATGATTTTGGTTTACAATCATCAAGATGGCAAGCGCAGTTAGGGTTGAGATATAGCTTCTAAATAAGAGAAGTATGGTAAAAAGCCCTGACACTAATGTCAGGGTTTTTTTATGCCCAAAATTCAGTACATTTAAGTATTAAATAATTCATATCATGTACGAAACGATACAACCTATTCACTCCTACATCGCCTATGTCGCTTTAGCCATTTTAATCTTAGCGGTTTTAAATGCCTTAAGTGGTTGGTTGGGTAATAAAATGTTTACACCTGAAAAAGATTTTCGATTAAGCCTTTTTGCACTGATTTTATCGCATATCATGTTGTTGATAGGGTTAATACTCTTTTTTGTTTCTC
>CAZKQM010000101.1:0-8530 GCA_964554895.1 uncultured Maribacter sp.
GATTAGACCCTTTGAAGCCTTAGCAACCCTTAACTCCCATAGTTATGAAGGTGCTAAATTCTACCTGTCAATGACAGGAAGGATAACAGTCATCGAATTCTTCGATTTCACTTTCTAATAACTTTTTGATTTAACCTCGCCATCATAACTATGGTTAGGGTTTGGCTTTTATTTTTTGTAGTCACCTTGGTTTCGCTCAGTGACCCGTTTTTTATCTGAGCGTAGTCGAAGCCATATTAGTAATAAGATAAACATGCTTCACCATTTAAAAATAAAAAATTTTACCACCCTAAGCGGTGTCACTCAAGATATTGATCTCTCATATCAAATCTTTGGTAAAGAATTGCATGCCGCACCAATTGTATTGGTTAATCATGCCTTGACCGGAAATTCAAACGTGACAGGTAAGAGCGGATGGTGGTCTGCCTTAATAGGCGATAAAAAATGTATTGACACAAAAAAGTATACTGTTTTATCATTCAATATACCGGGTAATGGTTATGATGGTTTTGTCATTGAGAACTACAAAGATTTTGTCGCTGGCGATATGGCGAGAATCTTTTTATTAGGACTCGAACAACTTCAAATAAAAAGACTTTTTGCTATCATAGGTGGATCATTGGGTGGTGGTTTGGCATGGGAGATGGTTTCTTTGAATTCAAAACTTACCGATCATTTGATTCCTGTTGCTTCAGATTGGAAATCAACTGATTGGTTGATTGCCAATTGCCAAATTCAAGAACAGTTTTTGGTCAATTCAAAACAACCCGTCCATGATGCACGTATGCATGCCATGTTATGCTACCGTACGCCAGAGTCATTTAAAGAACGTTTTCATCGAAGTACTAATAATGAACTCAAAGTGTTCAATGTTGAAAGTTGGTTGATGCATCATGGCGAAAAATTGCAAGAACGTTTTCAATTGTCTGCCTATAAATTAATGAACCAGTTATTGCGTACCATTGATATTACTCGCAATGGCGATAAAGCATTTTTAGAGCTTCAAAATAGTGATACCAACATACATATTGTTGGGGTTGATTCTGATTTATTTTTTACAGCGAAAGAAAATAAAGAAACTTTTAAGCAATTAGCCCAAGCCAATAGTAACGTGACCTATGGCGAAATTCAATCACTACATGGGCATGATGCATTTTTAATTGAGTTTGAGCAATTACAGAAATTATTGAATGAAATTTTCAATAAAAACGGTAAATCTAAAAAAGTGAAAGTCCTGAAATTTGGAGGCAAATCACTAAGTAATGGTGAAGGTGTAGGTCGCGTTTTAGAAATTGTATCCAATAAAGTTGAGAAAGGAGAAAATATAGCAGTGGTACTTTCTGCACGCGAAAAAGGCACAGACCAATTAGAGCGAATGCTTGAAAATGCAGCGAACGGAAAAGACTACACCAAAGATTTTGAAGCCTTTGAAAAATATCAGCAGCACACTTTTGATAATGTCAACCTTACTGGAGATTTCAAAAAACTAGCTCAACTGTATCAAGGAGTTGCTTTGTTGGGTGATTATAGTCCAAAAATTAAAGATGAGATACTTGCTCATGGCGAAATCATTTCGGCTAAATTATTAACCAAACTGCTTATAGGTAAGAGTGTGAAAGCACAATTTATTGATACGAGAACACTATTAAAAACAGATGATACTTTTGGTAATGCTAAATTGTTAGAAGGCGATTCTAAAGAGCGTGTAGTGCGAAAATATGAGTCACTACAGACTGATGCTGTACCCATCTTTACAGGTTTTATTGCATCAACATTAACCGGTGAAACCACAACGCTTGGAAGAAACGGAGGCAATTATACGGCTTCTTTGTTAGCAAACTTTCTGAATGCTGAAGAATTACAAAATTACACGCATGTAGATGGTATTTTTACGGCGAACCCTGATTTTGTACCCGAGGCAAAAAAGCTATCGCATTTATCATATGAAGAAGCGAATGAACTCGCAAATTTTGGGACGACCATTTTGCATGCAAAAACCATTATTCCGCTCATTGAAAAGAACATTCCACTGCGAATTTTGAATACTTTTAATGATGATAATGAGGGTACACTGATAAGTGCAAAGTCAAGCAAAGAAGGTATCAAATCACTATCTATAATTGAAGATGTTGCCTTAATTAATTTAGAAGGGCGAGGTCTTCTCGGAAGAGTAGGAATAGACGCCCGTATTTTTAAAGCGCTTGAAGAGAAAAAGATAAATGTGAGTATTATATCACAGGGATCTTCAGAACGTGGAATAGGTTTGGTGGTTAATAAGGACAAATCTCAAAAGGCAAAAAAAGCGCTTGAAAAGGAATTTTCGAGTGATTTTAGATCTAAAGATATTAATATGATTACAGTAGTAAATGACGTATCAGTTGTTTCTATTGTAGGGCAAGATTTGAGTACTTTTCACAAACCATATAATGCCTTAATTAAAAACCAAATTGTTCCTTTATTATTTAATAATACGGTCTCAGGTAAGAATGTTAGTTTGGTTTTGAAAAAATCTGATTTGCATAAGGCTTTAAATGTTATGCACGGTCAAATCTTCGGGATTAGTAAAAAAGTGAATTTGGCCATTTTCGGACATGGAAATGTTGGGGGTACACTGATTGATCAAATTTTAAAATCTTCAGAAACAATTGCCCAACGTAAAGGAATTGATTTGAACGTATTTGCTGTTGCAAATTCTAGAAAGCTTTTATTGAATAAAAAGGGAATTCCTAAGTCTTGGAAATCATCATTAGAAAAGAAAGGTAAAAAATATGAGATTGAAGCTATTTTTGAATTTGCCAAAGAACACCATTTAGAAAATTTAATTGTAGTTGATAATACGGCCAGTGAAGATTTTGTAGCCCATTATTTTGATTTTGTAGAGAATGGGTTTGATTTAGTTTCTTCAAACAAAATTGCCAACACCTTAGGGTATGATTATTACCAATTGTTACGTGAAGAATTGGTAAAAAATCAAAAACAGTATTTGTACGAAACGAATGTGGGCGCAGGACTACCACTTATTGATACTATTAAATTGCTACATCTCTCAGGGGAAAATATAACACGGATAAAAGGCGTTTTTTCAGGAAGTCTCAGTTATATTTTCAATACTTTTTCAGAGGTTAACGCCCCTTTTTCTCAAATTTTAAAGGATGCCATGCATCAAGGATTTACCGAACCAGATTCAAGAGAAGATTTATCAGGAAATGATGTGGGTAGAAAGTTACTAATTTTAGCCCGCGAGCTAGATTTGATGAATGAATTTACAGATATAAAAATCCAAAATTTGATACCCGAAATTTTGCAAAAAGGAAAGCCAGCGTATTTTCTCGAAAATTTGGCAATGCTTGATGATACCTTTAATGAAATTAAGAAGAATCAAAAAGAAGGTCATGTGTTGCGTTATGTAGGCGATTTGCATGGCAATCTTCAAGAAGAAAAAGGACTTTTAGATGTAAAATTAATTTCTGTACCTAAAGAAAGTGCTATGGGGCAGGTTAAGGGATCTGATTCTATCATTGAAATTTATACAGAATCATACGGAGAAAATCCATTAGTAATTCAGGGCGCCGGAGCTGGGGCAGCAGTAACAGCAAGAGGTGTTTTTGGAGATATATTAAGAATTGCAGAAAAAGGATAGATTTAAAGACTAAAGACAAGAATTGTTTTTATTATTGTAGTGCAGCGATCTTTGTTCTAAAATAAAAGGTGTTTTGGACACCATAGTGTATAAAATGAATAGATTTAAATGAAAAAGAGGATTGAAAAAAAGTTCGAAACAAACGCGATAAGAACACAGTTAGAACGTTCTCAAAATTTAGAACATTCGGTACCTATGTACCTTACCTCTAGTTTTGTTTTTGAAAATGCCGAAGACATGCGTGCGTCTTTTGCTGAAGAAAAAGAACGCAATATCTATTCGAGATATTCGAACCCAAATTCTACAGAATTTATTGATAAAGTATGCCAAATGGAAGGTGCTGAAGCAGGCTTCGCATTTGCTTCAGGAATGGCAGCAGTTTTTTCAACTTTCGGTGCCTTATTAGAAAGTGGCGACCATATACTTTCGGCTCGAAATATTTTTGGTTCTACACATTCGTTGTTTACTAATTTCTTTCCAAAATGGAATATTAGTCATTCTTACTTCAAAATAGATGAATTAGATAGTATTGAATCTTTGATTCAACCCAATACAAAAATTATTTATGCGGAGTCTCCAACCAATCCTGGGGTTGATATTCTAGATTTAGAAGAACTCGGAAAAATTGCGAAAAAGCATAATTTAATCATGATAATTGATAACTGTTTTGCTTCTCCTTATTTACAACAACCTATAAAATTTGGTGCCGATTTGGTAATTCATTCCGGTACAAAAGTAATGGATGGTCAAGGACGCGTTTTAGCCGGTGTTACTGTGGGCAATGCGGCTTTGATTGATAAAGTGTATCGTTTTTCAAGAATAACAGGTCCTGCACTGTCTCCTTTTAATGCATGGGTATTGTCTAAAAGTTTAGAAACATTAGCGATTCGTGTTGATCGTCATTGTGAGAATGCATTGAAATTGGCTGAATTTTTAGAAAGCCATGAAAAAGTAAATTGGGTAAAATATCCATTTTTAAAATCGCATCCGAAGTATGAAATTGCTAAAAAACAAATGAAAGCTGGGGGTTGTGTTGTTGCCTTTGAAGTTAAAGGAGGATTAAAAGCCGGACAACAATTTTTTGATTCCATCAAATTGTTATCACTTTCAGCAAACTTAGGAGATTCGAGAAGTATAGTAACGCATCCAGCGTCAACTACGCATAGTAAATTGTCTGTTGAAGAAAGAGCTGAAACAGGAATTACTGACGGTATGGTGCGTATTTCAGTAGGTCTAGAACATATTGATGATATCATTGCTGATATTGTACAAGCCTTAAAATAAAAAAACCGAGTTCTAAAAGAACTCGGCTTTATATATGGTTATTACTATTTATCTTTCTAAAATAACAGTTACTGTTGCTGATGTGTTGATTTCGAAATTCAGCTCTTCATCTGACTCGATTTTCTCATAGTCATAGCTTAATACCATTCTATCGTTAGAAAACTCGGCAACACGAACTTCAATTTCAACACCGTTGTTAATTAAAATTACAGTTTCATTATCCATTCTCCACTCTGCTGCATTAAAAGCAGTTGTGGCAATTGACTCAGATGTTTGATTTTCACCAAAAACTACCGAAGTAAGAACTTTTCCAAAAGATCCATCACTTATAATTGTATGAGGGTCTTCATTAAAAGTTACAGTCATGTCATAATCTTTACCCACTGAGGTAAAAGGTTGCGTTGAACTTTGTCCACTCAATGTAGAAACTACTTGACCATCTTCTTCCTCGAAGCCAGTTACTTGCCATTCCCCTGTTAGATTGATTTCTTCTGAAAGATTCATTTCTTCTGCTGTCATATTTTCAGCAACTTCACTATTGTCTTTTTCACAGGAGATAAAAAATAAACCAATAGTTATGAATAAAATAAGATTAAGGTTTTTCATTATAATTAAAAGATTTGGTTACAGATGTAGTTAACGCTTTTCGAATGAAAAAAGTATGGTATAGACTAATTTATTACCCTCTATTGTGATGTAGAACTTTAGTGTGCCTTGTTTTGCTTAACCTAACGACATTGGTAATACTCCTAGTTTAGAATTTAAATATCGTTTGGTAATGATTTAATCTTTTACGCTATACTAATAACATCTCATACCTTTGAAAAACAGCTTCTTAACCTATTTTTTGAAAGTGTCAAAAAGGTAACGGTATTGTACTTATTACAGAGACGTTCTTTACAGGAGTTTGGTAGATTAAATTAACCCCTTTATTTAGTTTTATTTAGTTTACTTAAAACCTATTTTTTTAATTCCATCATGGCTGACTTTTATGGCTTCAAGAGGAGTCATAATAAAGGTTTGATCTTGTTCAACTAAATAATAAAGCATTCCTGATTTCTCCTTTTCAGCTAAAATACGTGCAAAGTCAATGGTGCCTTTTCCAACCGGTGCAAATTTACCATCAGCATCCATATCTTTCACATGCCATGATATAAAACGGCCTGGGTACTTTTCAAAATAAGCTAATGGGTCAGCTCCTGCTTTGGTTACCCAAAATAAGTCCATCTGAAAATTCACATGTTCTGGGTTACAGTTTTCCAGTAAATAGTCAATAGTGACAATACCATCTTCATCTTTTTTAAACTCAAAATCATGATTATGATATAAAAGTTTGAGTCCGGCAGCACTTGCTTTTTCTCCTAGTTTGTCTAATATCTCAGCTAGATTTTTAGCGCCACCTGTCATACTCATGGTATTTGTTGCTCCGTCATACTTGAAATGTCCCATTGGCGGAATAGGCACCACAAAATATTCAAAACCTGCTGCTTTAGCATGTGCCATTTCGGTTTCAGCATTCTCTAATGTTACACTACTTTGATGCGTGCTTATAGGGTTAAGATTGAGTTCTTTTACAAAGGCAGCAAAATCTTCTGGCGCCATATTGTAATAGGTTCCATCTGCGTAACCGGCCGCCTCAATATTCTTATAGCCCACTTCTGCAACTGTTTTTAAAGTTGCTTTAACATCTTCGCCCATGGCATCACGGACTGTATACAATGCTAAACCGCCAATTTGATTTGTTTCACTAATAGCTTCATCTTGGCTGCCACTTTGATCGTTGGTATTATTGGTGCCCATTTTACATGATATAAAACTTGCTATTAATACTACTAGAAGGGCTGATTTTAGAATTGAATTTTTGATAAGGCTTGAATTTAGTTAACGATTAAATAAGTAGTTCAAGTTAGAAAATAATTTGATACACTCAAAAAATGGCTGTAATCTCTTTTGAGATACTCATTTTGTTTAATAGCTTAATTTTTGTTTTTTCATGGCCCGTCTATAATTCATTGCCACGGCATCAAAACGCAAGTGCAATTCTTCAGTAAAATCAAAAGGCACTTGCTCTGGGCGCTGTGATTCTACAATGCGTTTGTCTTGGTCAAAAATTACTTGTTCAAATTCCTGTAAAACGGTATCAGGTTCATCGAGGTTATAGTTTCGACCAATGATACAAAAGCCACGACATTTATTATGTGAAATGGGTTGTGAAGTAAAAAAGTACACCATGCCCTTTTCGCCTCCCCATCCTAAACGTAAAACAATGGTATAGGGTAAATGCAATTCATAAACGCTCCGGCGTTCTGGTTTGACAATCTCATCATTCGCAAATATTGGAAAATCGTCACTATTGGTAGCTTCTGGTCTTACCACAGAATAATGTAAAACCGAATCTTTGACGGTTACCTTACATTCAGGAACTTTAGGTCGTTCAGGATCACCCAATAAACCTGGGTGTACCCAAGGAAAATGACCAAAATCAGTAAAATTTTCTACCTGTCGTGAGCTATCGCTTTTCCAGTCAAACGGACCAGTATTGACTAATTTCCAATCCTTATTTTCAAATTCAGGTATATCAGGTAGTTCATAAACAGGCTTCTTAAACGAAACCCAGACCAACCCAAATTTTTCTATGCAATGGTATTTTGATGTTTTCGCTTTAGACGGAATTGCAATATCAGGATTCTGCGGAATCTTTACACAGGCACCCGTTTTATCAAACTCCCACGCATGATAGGGGCAGACTAGGCAATCATTTTTTATCCATCCTAACGATAGCGCTGTGCCACGATGAATACAAACATCGCGCATGGCATGAACATTACCATCAGAAGTTCTCCAAATGACAATAGGCTCGTCTAAAAGAAAAGTGCCAAAGGGGTCATCAGCTTTTATTTCACTACTGTAGCCTACAGGATGCCAGCAGGCAAAAAGTTTTTCTGGAAAAGTTTCGTGATTGAAATCCATAGAATGCATATTGAGCTAGCGCATTTGTAAATATAAGAATACGTTTAAAGTTGATTGCAAGGGAGAAGGAATAAATTCTCGATACATTTTAACTATCTTAGCTCTATGCTCTCGAAAAAGACAAAATACGGATTAAAAGCGCTTGTTTTTTTAGCTTCACAAAAAGGGAGAGAACCCGTTCAGATTGCCGAAATTGCCAAACAGGAAAACATCTCACAAAAGTTTTTAGAAAGCATTTTGTTGTCCTTGAGAAAGACGGGTTTTTTGGGCTCTAAAAAAGGAAAGGGTGGGGGCTATTATCTCATCAAAGATCCAAAAGAAGTGCTCATGACAGATGTCATGCGCATTTTAGAAGGTCCGATAGCTATGGTGCCCTGTGTGAGTTTGAATTTCTACGAAAAGTGCGATGATTGTCCTGATGAGAAAGGCTGTTCGGTGAATAAGTTGATGTTAAAAGTGAGAGATGCCAACCTTGCGGTGTATCGCCATACAACTTTAGCTGATATAATATTGTGAGTTCCCATTCATTTATTGGCGGAATCTTTTAATTTGCCCCCTTCAATAAACTGCAACATTCTATTTCATTACATAATTAGTAAAAAAACATGTAATTTTTTATTAATCTATTAAATCTAT
>CAZKQM010000102.1:0-8406 GCA_964554895.1 uncultured Maribacter sp.
GAGGTGGTTCACTTTAATCCGCCGCAGGTGGTATACTATGTCCGTTTTTTGCATTCCTGATTTACTTCGACCATAAAAAAGATATAGATCCTTGATATGCTTAACCTTGATTTGAACTAGATCTATGAAGTTCATACCACGACAATAGAACATAATCAAGGCATAATTTTTGGCATGCCAAAGAGGGGAGTCCTTTTCATATTCCAGATTTTTGATATTGTTTATTTTCTCTTTGCTGACAGCTCTTTTCTTAGTTCTAGTACCACCCGAAATTTTGTATACTTTGAACGAGTTTTTGATGGGTACGAATTGGTCTTCGTCAATGGCAGCATTATAAATAGATCGAATAGCACGAAGGTATATACCAATACCATTAATAGAGTTGCCTTTACCTAGATGAAAAGCTTCGAAATTTTTTAAGAAGGTAACAGTTATTTCGTATAATTTTAAATCTTTATGGTCATTAAATTTAATCAATGCCTTAATTGCATTTCTGTACCAAAGAGCAGTGCCAGGCTTGTTTGCTGCTTCCTTTCTTTTAATCAAAATTTCTCCCCATTTCGATAGTGATACATCGTTTTCAATTTTTCTCCTGAGTTCAGATTTTGGGTTGTAATCCCATTTGTCTTTAAAAAGTTCAACAAGCCTTTCCACACTTACTAAATCAATACTTCTTCCCAATTCCCTTATAACTAGCTTTGCTTTATATATTTTGTCATCAATTTCATAACCCACAAAGTCACAGTCTAGACTCTTATTCATTCCAACAGACTTTCTTAATTTACCATTACTATCATCCCAACCTAAAATTGATGTGTAATAGTCTAAGGGTACAATTCTCGTTTTTTTATGAAAAACCCTTAGGCATATTGGATATGTTCCATCTCTTTTTTTAGAATTTTTTCTAGTGTCTAAAATGAGTCTTACTTTGGCCATTTTACCTTTGAATTTTAATTTAAGGTACGATAAAAATTGCTCACTTTTTGCTCACTTTTTCTTAATAGCAAAGGAAATCAAATGGCATTAAAATTAATTAAATAGCTGAAATACAATTGATTATATGTTTTTTATATCATATTGTTTTACAAAATAATCGACTTACAAGCAGGGGGTCACTGGTTCGAATCCAGTAGGGCCCACATCAAGTAGAAAATCCACATCGAAAGATGTGGATTTTTTTATTTTAGGAAAACGCAAAATCAGATTTAGTTTTATATGAGGGGTTATTTTTTTGTCATTTTTTCAATTTTCTAAAAAAAATGTTAGAAAAAAGTGCAGTTCATCGATCTTTTTGCCAATTTTTGATATTTCATGGTCTAAAATGATACTTTCATCGTACCAATTAAGGTAATTGTTGGGTTTTTTAACAAAAAAATTAACAAACCAAATAACTAAAATTGTTTCAATCTGATGTTTTGTTTAAATCCATCCTAAAGTTTTACGGATGTTTTTTTATGTAATAAATCTTAGAAAAAAATAAGTACTAACCCCACTTAAAAAATTAAATATGAAATTAAAAATTACGCTATTTTTATTTGCAACTACCCTTTATTTTGGCCAGATTTTTGCCCAAAATTGTACTACTGATTATGAAGAGGTAAATGGTATTGCAATCATCGAGGCAGAATCAAAAATTGCAGGTAGTTGGAGTCTTAGAAACTTACCAGGTGCATCAGGCGGTCAAGCATTGTATTATGCGGGAAGTAATCAATTCAATAATCCGGGTACTTCAGCAATTACCTATACCTTAAGAGTTAATAACCCAGGTCTTTATAGAGTTCAGTTGAGATCTCAAATTGGAGTTATTTCTACAGGTCCAGAACCAGCTACTTCTGAACATAATGATACATGGTTAAGAATTAATGGGGCTGAATTTTTTGGTCAGAACGGAAATAGTATTGTTTGGCCTAGAGGTTCAGGAAGAACTCCTATCGTAGCAGGTTCAAGTGGCGACGGTTGGTTGAAAGCATATACGAATCAGTTAGGGTGGACATGGAATACCTTCACTAATGATGGTCCTGGTCACAGTATATTTGTTAGGTTTACAAGCGCTGGTACTTATAATGTTCAAATTTCAGGTCGTTCTAGAGATCATATAGTTGATAGAATAGTTCTTTACCAACAGGCGCTATTCAGTACCTCACAAGCTACTGATTTAAGTAGAGCTGAAACTGCATGTGGTGCGGCAGCCCCGCCACCTCCGCCACCAGCAAATGTTGACCCTACAGTTAGTATAACAAGTCCCAATAACGGACAAAGTTTTGATGAAGGAAGTAACATTACTGTAAATCTTAATTCAAATGATTCTGATGGTAATATTGTAAGTCACGAAATTTTTATTAATAACGCAAGCGTTGATTCTGATGGCGCAAATTATACGCCTCATGTCATTACAAATGCTGAACCAGGTACTTATAATATTAGGGCTGTAGTTACAGATGATGATGGAGCAACTGCTTCTTCCTCAGTGAGTATAACAGTTAATGAAGATGTGCCTCCACCACCTCCACCACCAGCAAATGTGGCGCCGACAGTTAGTATTACTAGCCCAACAAACGGACAAAGTTTTGATGAAGGCAGTAACATTACCGTAAATCTTAACTCAAATGATTCTGATGGTAGTTTAGTAAGTCATGAAATTTTCATCAATAATACGAGCGTTGATTCTGATGGTGCAAATTATACGCCTCATGTCATTACAAATGCCGAACCAGGTACTTATAATATTAGAGCTGTAGTAACAGATGATGATGGTGCAACTGCTTCTTCCTCAGTAAGTATCACAGTTAATGAGGATGTGCCACCGCCACCTCCTCCTCCAGCAAATATAAATCCGACATTAAATATAACCTATCCAACTGAAGGATTAGTTTTTGATGAAGGAAGTGATTTTACTGTGAATCTTAATTCACGTGATTCTGATGGTACTGTAGTAAGTCATGAAGTGGCTATTAATGGTAATGTGGTTTCATCGCAAGGAAGTGATTATACACCTCATTTAGTTGTAGACCCTCAAGCAGGTAATCTTGTTATTACGGTCACGGTTACTGATAATAATGGGGGTACAGCTTCTTCATCTGTGAATGTAATCATAAATTCAGTTGCTCCTCCAGCAATGAATGTAGCGCCTACAGTGAGTATTACTAGTCCGCAAAATGGACAAAGTTTTGAGGAAGGTTCCAACATTACTGTGAATTTAAGTGCTTCTGATTCTGATGGTAGTATTCAAAGTCACGAAGTTTTCATTAATGGTAGTTCAGTAGATTTAGATGATGGTACGTATACACCTCATATTATCGCCAATGCGAGACCAGGAGTTTACAACATTAGAGCCGTTGTAATTGATAATGACGGAGCAGAGGGGGCATCATCAAATGTATCTATCACGGTTAATGAAGATGTGCCACCACCACCGCCACCAGGAAATGATAACAATGCACCTATTATTACTATTACCTATCCTTTTGACGGATTGGTATTTGATGAAGGAAGCAATTTTACGGTAAATCTAAATTCATCTGATTCAGATGGTAGTGTTGTACAACATGAGGTTTTCATTAACGGAAGTCTTGTATCGACACAAGGTGCTGATTATACACCATTCTTGGTAGTTGATCCGGCAGCAGGTGATTACACAATTATGGTTACCGTAACTGATAATGATGGAGATTCAACTTCTTCCTCTGTTGATGTTATTGTAGTAGAAGATGAAGATACTCCTCCACCAGCTGATAACGTTGTCCCTACTTTTGACTTTACAACCCTAACTGATGGTCAAGAAGTAGCTGCAGGAAGTGTAGTTACAATTGGTGTTTCAGCAAGTGATAGCGATGGTAGTGTAGTAGAACATCAAATTTTTGTTAATAATATATTGGTTGATACCGATCCAGCTAATTTTACCCCATACTCAATTGTAAATATCGCAAATGGTTCTTATGAAATTAGAGTAACGGTAACTGATAATGAAGGTGCAACTTTCACTGATTCGATTACTATTACGGCATCTACATCATCATCAACAGACGATGAAATTACGCTGTACTTAGTAGATGCGATTACAAATTCACGTGTTACCCCTATTCTTGATGGTGGAAGTTTAAATGCCTCACAAACGATTGATTCAAACATTGAAGCAGTAACTCCAGAAGGAACTGAAAGTGTAAGATTCGAGCTTTCTGGTTCTAGTAATAGAATACACATTGAAAATTATCTTCCCTATGCGTTGTTTCGTGATATTGAAGGAGATTACTTTAGAACTTCCTTGTCTAATGGAGTTTATATTTTAACGGTAAAAGCTTATTCTGATAATTCGGGTAGCGGAGATTTAATTGCCGAAGAAACATTTAGATTTACAGTAAGTGGATCAACAACTGGTAAGGTTGCTGTTGCTTTCCCAAATCCTGTAAAGCAAGATGGTAAGGTGTCTATTAGATTACCAGAAGGAATACAAGGAAATTTTGACTTTATGGTTACCAATTCTTTAGGAGCTATTGTTGATAAGGGAATATTTAGTGCTCAAGAAAATGAAAGAAACGTTGATTTACAACTTTCTGCAGTAGCCAGACATACTGATGGCGTTTATTTCTTTACTATTATTTCGCCAGAATTTACTCAGTCTATTCCTATTATTAGAAAATAAATTAAAGAATAATAGCATCATTAAAATTAAAACAGCTTTCAATTTGAAAGCTGTTTTTTTATGTGCTTCAAAGAATCTTTCAGCAGATTTTACAAATATAAAAATAGTTTTACCTTAGCACACTTTAAGGGTTATTAGCTCAGTTGGTTTAGAGCGCTGCCTTGACAGGGCAGAGGTCATTGGTTCGAATCCAATATAACCCACATTAATCTTCTCAATACATAGATTTTATGCTATGGATTTTTATATGCTAACATTAATTTTTAATTGGCTATAAAATTTCTAGAATTCGTTCGAGGGCCATTCCGCGAGAACCTTTTATTAGGATGGTACTTTTATCTTTTATAGGATTGCTTTTAAGATGAGTAGCTAAATCTTGAAAAGATGCAAATTTTTTATGACTTGTTTCAATTTTATTGAAATTTTGACCTAAAAAATAAACGGTTACAAATTTTAAAGAACCAATGATTTTGTCAATGTTTTGGTGTTCTTCGTTGGCAGTCTTGCCTAATTCAAACATATCACCTAGAAAAGCTATTTTATGGTCGCCTTTTAAACTCTCAAAATTTTCTAAGGCTGCTTTCATGCTCGTAGGGTTCGCGTTATACGCATCAAGAATAATTTTGTGACCATTTTTAGTGATAAGTTGTGATCTATTATTGGAAGGGCAGTAGTTTTCGATGCCTTCTTTTATATGATTTAAAGAAACGTTGAAATACTTTCCAATCAAAATGGCAGCAGCACAATTGGTAAAATTATAGTTTCCAATAAGTTGAGAATTGATAGTTTCTTTTTCAAAATTGAGGCTTACAAACGGATGAGCTCCTAGAAACTTGATTATAGAATACTGGTTGTTTTCGGTGCTAAATCCGAATTTATTAATATAGGATCCAAGTTTTTCAAGTTGAATGGGGTCATCAGCATTCAAGAATACTGATTTATGATTTGCAAGTAGATAATCATAGAGTTCACTTTTACCTTGAACAACCCCTTCCTCACTGCCAAAACCCTCTAAATGTGCTTTTCCGAAATTAGTAATGTAACCAAAATCAGGTTGGGCAATTTTACACAAAAATTCTATTTCTTTTTTATGGTTTGCACCCATTTCTACAATGGCAATTTCTGTATCTTTCTTAATAGATAACAGTGTTAAGGGAACACCAATGTGATTATTAAGATTGCCTTTTGTGGCAATTGTTCTATACTTTTTAGAAAGAACTGAATTAATGAGTTCTTTTGTGGTTGTTTTACCATTACTTCCGGTTAGCGCTATAATTTGGGCTTGGCAAAATTGGCGATGATAGGTAGCTAAATTTTGTAGTGTTTCTAGTACATTAGAGACTAGAATACACTTTTCAGTGTGATTAAATTTATCCTCATCAATTATCGAATAAGATGCCCCAGCTTTTAAAGCTTCCTTGGCAAAGTGATTGCCATTAAAATTTTCTCCTTTCAGCGCAAAAAATAAACAGTTTTTAGCAATTTTTCTTGTATCTGTTGATATAATTTGGTGCTCTAAAAAAAGTGCATGAATTTCTTCGATTGTCATAAAACAAAAGTATAAAAAAAGCCCTGACTCAGGTCAGGGCTTTTTTCTATATCTAGAATTATTTATTTTGCTTTTTTACCTCTTGGGGTTTTATTTTTAGTTTTTGATTTAGAACCTACTCTTGACATAGCACATCTGAAACCAATATAATCAGTAGCCATGTATTGTGGTAAATATCTACGCTGTGCAGGATCTAACCAATACGCTCTATCTCTCCAAGAACCACCTTTGAAAACGCGAACCTCGTCATTGATAAGTGATGTTCTGTTATTTGATTTGTCATATTCTCTAACGATATTTCCTAAAGAATCACGTTCAACTTTGTGCCTTGGTGAGTTGTACATATTAGACTTACTCTCTGTACCTTCCTCTTCTTCATCGCTAAATTGATCAAAGAATCTTGATGAACTTGGATCTCCATCGCGATAACTTCTATTATCACTGGAATCAAAGTTTGTTCTTAAATAAGTTTCTTCTTCATCAACTGGAATCAATTTAACTTCACCCGGAAGATTAACAGCTACTACTTTACCATTTGGTAAGGTATCATAAACAACTGAATCTTTTAAAACCGTAATCTTACCATCTTCGCCAATGGCAGACTTCATATAAACGTTACCTCTATAGTAGTTAAAATCACTTACTTCATCATCAACAATTGGTCTGTACACATCTGAAACCCATTCAGCCACGTTACCTGCCATGTCATATAAACCAAGGTCATTGGCTTTGTACGACATAACTTCTGCTGTAATATCAGCTCCGTCATCTGACCATCCAGCGATTCCGCCATAGTCACCTTTACCTTGTTTGAAGTTTGCAAGCTGATCTCCTCTACCCACACGCTGACCACTTCTAGTGTAATCACCTTCCCATGGGTATTTTTTTCTACCTCTGTAGTTGTTGTATTCACGACTACCAGCATTAGCTTGAGCAGCATATTCCCACTCAGTTTCAGTAGGTAATCTATATTCAGGCATGATAATACCACTACTTCTTTTAGCAAACGTATTAACACTATCTTTTTTTGCCTTACCCTGTAGAGAATCAATTTGACCATTGTAAACTGACTCAGGTCTGTTCAAATACGCTTCAGTACTGAAAGTTCCAGCAACCTCTCCGCTAGCTGCTTGGTATTTAGCATCCTTAGCCAAGTAGCCTTCTCTTTCCAACATTACTTCGTTAACACGATCAGTTCTCCATTCAGCATATTGCGTCGCTTGAATCCAATTAACACCAACAACTGGGTATTCAGCGTAAGCTGGATGACGTAAATAATTATTGGTCATAGTTTCATTGAAACCTAATCTATTTCTCCAAACCAAAGTATCTGGCAATGCACCGGTATAAATATTTGCATATTTAGGATTTTCTGGCGGATATACACTTTTTAAATAATCAAGATATTCTAAGTACATTACATTAGTCACTTCAGTTTCGTCCATGTAAAATGATTGTACGTGCTGCGAAGTTGGTGTGTTGTTCCAATCATGCATGACATCATCTTGAACTTTACCTTTTGTAAATGTACCACCTTCAATAAATACAAGACCCGGAGCCGTTTCTTGCTCTTTAAAATCTGTATTGTACTGAAAGCCACCTTCTTTGGCGTTAATTTTCCAGCCTGTAGCTCTTGAAACATTTTTAGAAGAAGTTTTTGAACAGCTTGTAACTGTCAAACCTCCTGCTAGTACTAGACAAGAAAGTACATATTTGATAAACTGTTTTTTCATAATTAGAACTTGTATTCAAAAAGTCAAACTCCCATATTTATTAGAAGTCCGCAAATTTATGTTTGATTAATTTAGTACGTCATTCGGCATATAAAACGATGATTTACGCATTATATTACATTGCCGTTAAAAATATTTTTAAAGCCTGAGCAGAATAATTTTTTTAAAAATTAGTCTTCGAAATGGATAACGGTACAATTTATCGTCTAGTATGGATTGTTTATCTTTTATTTTTCCACAATTGGCCTATTTTAGAATATTTTAGCCAAAATATGAGTTGGCTGCCTTTAAGAGGCTTCAATAGTCAGAAATAGCATTAAAACCATGTTAAAAAATAATAAAAGGTTTGCACAAGATATTTTTAAAAATACCGTTTACGTGTCATACGCCTAAATTAGATTGTTTAAAGAATTCTTTAACAAAGGTGTCAAATCAACAATCCTAAAGAGAGAAATGAAAAAATTATCATTATTATTTATTGTTTT
>CAZKQM010000103.1:0-8272 GCA_964554895.1 uncultured Maribacter sp.
CCCTTAATTAAGTTGAAGTCCTTGCAGTCAAATGCAGGGACTTTTTTTGTTTTTAGAATGAAGGTTAGGGTGAGAAGCCTGTGCCGAGCTGAGTTGAGGTAAACCCGGTCTTCCACCCTTAATTAAGTTGAAGTCCTTGCAGTCAAATGCAGGGACTTTTTTTGTTTTATTGAAAGAATAAATAAGACATAGGGTATAAAAAAAATCTCCTCAATTTTGAAGAGATTTTTAAGTGCTTCCTTGAGTAACTTTTAATTTGTTGCTTTGTCAACAATGATTCTAGCTTCTCTATTCGAAATCTCCCAGGCGGTATGAAAAATTAAGCGTGAACGATTTTGTAAGAGGTCATAATTAATTTTATCTGGAGTATCGCCAACCTGATGATAATCTTCATGGGTACCATTGAAATAAAAGATAATCGGAATATTATTCTTTGCAAAATTGTAATGATCACTACGATAGTAAAAACGGTTAGGATCATTTTCATCATTGTAGGTATAGTCGAACTCTATGTTTGTATATTTTGTATTTATTTCTTCAGAAAGGTTATGCAACTCGGTACTTAACTTATCAGATCCAATGAGATAAAGATAATTGCGTTCGCCTTCTCTTTTTGGGTCGATGCGCCCAATCATATCAATATTGAGATTTGCCACTGTATTTTCAAGAGGGAAAATAGGATCAAAATCTGTATAATATTGCGATCCTAGCAGCCCTTTTTCTTCTCCTGTTACATGTAAAAAAACAATTGATCTTTTCGGTCCGTTGCCTTCATTAGCTGCCTTTTTAAAGGCTTGTGCAATTTCTAATAAGGCTACCGTACCAGACCCATCATCATCAGCGCCATTATTAACTTGGCCATCCGCATTAACACCAATATGATCTAAATGCGATGAAATTACCAGATATTCATTTGGCTTTTCAGAACCTTTAATGACTGCCGCAACATTTTCTGAAGCTATCATTTTACTTGTACTTTGAATGTTTAATTCAACAGTTTTACCTAAAGCGCGAGGAGTTTGAATAGCTTCATACTCAGAATAAATTGCTTTGGCAAAAACTGGACTCACATATAGGACTGAAAAATCGTCTTGTGCTGTATTCTTTAACCTCATGCTACCACTATCATTACTCTTCATGAATTCAAATCTGCTTTTAAATCGGCCATAGTTAGCGGCGTCTACATATAGCACACCTCGTGCTCTTTTTTTTTCGGCAAGCTCAAGTCTTTTTCCTAAAGATTGAAATGGATCGCCCCAACTCGATTTTTCATTTGAAGTAGTTAAGGTATAGGTACCGTCTTCATTGATTGGTTCGCCCACTTTAATTAAAACAAATTTATTTTCAACTTGAATATTTTTGTAATCAGAATATTCGCCTTCTTCAATACCATATCCAGCATAAACAACATTTGAAAATGATCCTTCAATAGGCGAAGTTGATAAAACATCTTCGCCAAAATTGTATGTTTTACCATCAATGGTGGCCGATCCCGAAGGGACTTTCTTTTCTTCTAAAGGAACATTCTGAAAATAATCTCCATCTGATTTTGCAGCAGGTATTCCTAACTTTTCATATTGTTCCTTTAGGTAGGCTACCGCCTTTTTCTGTCCAGGCTCTCCTGTTTCACGTCCTTCAAATTCATCTGAAGCATAAATATATAGGTGCGTTTTTAAATCTTCTTCTGTTATAGACTCCGCATATACGGTAGAAGAAACTTCAGCTACTGCTTTAGAAGTTTCTTTGGCTACTTTTTGTGAAGAATTACAAGCCACTGAAAGTGCAATTAGAGGTAATACGTACTTTTTCATTTTATTAAATTCTTAATTATTGTATTTTTAAAAACAGCGAATAAATGCCTTTAATTCAATTAAATAGGTATCGTTTTATTTTAAAAGTATTGACCGCAATTTACAAATTAGAAACTATTAAAAAAGAAAAAGTAAGATTTGTCAATTAAAGTTAATTTTGAAGTAACTTGAATTATATTTTTTCAAATTAAATAAAGTGAGTTATGAAAGTAGATTGGAAGGGGGTAATGCCTGCCGTTACGACTAAATTTAATGAAGATGACACCTTAGATTTAGTGATGTTCGCTAAAAATATTAAGGCACAAATTGAAGCAGGGGTTCACGGTATTGTACTGGGCGGCTCTTTAGGTGAAGCAAGTACCTTATTACAAGAAGAAAAAAATACCCTAGTTCGAGAAACCGTTACCTTGTGTGAAGGAAAAATTCCTGTAGTGATGACTATTGCAGAACAGGCAACTAAAGTTGCCATTCAGGCTGCTGCTGCTGCGAAAGCAAATGGTGCCAATGCCCTAATGATATTACCACCCATGAGATATAAATCAACTGACATTGAAACGGTTGAGTATTTTAAAGAGATTGCTTCAAGCACTGATTTACCTATTATGATTTATAATAACCCGGTAGATTATAAGATTGAGGTCACGGTTGATATGTTTGAAGAACTTATTGAACATGAAAATATTACAGCAGTGAAAGAGTCTACCAGAGATATCATTAATATTGGCCGATTAAGAAACCGTTTTGGTAATCGCCTAAGTATATTAACAGGAGTAGATCCTTTGGCTTTAGAAAGTCTATTTATGGGTGCCGATGGTTGGGTCGCTGGATTGGTTTGTGCTTTTCCGGCAGAGACTGTGGCTATTTATGAATTGGCAAAAGCAGGTCTTGCCAAAGAAGCTACTGAAATTTACCGCTGGTTTTTACCATTACTAGAGTTAGATATAAGTCCGCAATTGGTTCAAAACATAAAACTAGCTGAGGTGGCCACCCGAATTGGAACTGAAACGGTTAGAAAACCGCGTTTAAGCCTTTCTGGTGATGAACGTAAGAGAGTATTGAAAATTATTGATGAAGGTATTCGAACAAGACCTGTTTTGCCTGATTACAAATCATTGGCATAATGTTAGAAATTAGGCCTACATGTGAGCATTGCAATACTTCATTAGCTTTTGATTCTGAAGTGGCGATGATATGTACATTTGAGTGTACTTTTTGCTTAAATTGTGTAAAGAAAATTTTAGAAGATGTTTGCCCCAATTGTGGAGGAGATTTTACTAAAAGACCCATTAGACCGAAAAATTTATTAGAAAAATATCCGGTTTCAAAGCATATTGTGCATAAACCAGTTGATGTTGAAGCACATTTAAAAAGACGACAAGAAAAATAAAAATGATTACAGGAAAAAATTATATCGGAAACCGTTTGTCAGGAAATGGTTCAAAAACCTACAAGACTTTCAATCCTAAATTGAATATTGAAAATGAGTATGAATTTACTGAAGCGAGTGTTGAAGAAATCAATGAAGCCGCTTTTTTAGCCGCAGATGCGTATATCAGTTATAACCAGAAGTCTGGCAAGGAAAAGGCCGCTTTTTTAAATGCTATTGCAGATAATATATTGGCTTTAGATGATGATTTGATAGCTGTATATTGTTCTGAATCTGGCTTACCTGAAGGTCGCGCAAAAGGCGAAAGGGGTAGAACTATTGGTCAATTGAGAGCCTTTGCTTCTTTAATTGAAGAAGGTTCATGGGTTGAGGCTACTATTGACACGGCACAACCTAATAGAGAACCCATACCTAAGGTTGATTTACGAAAAATGCAGGTACCCTTAGGGCCGGTTGTGATTTTTGGAGCGAGTAATTTCCCATTAGCTTTTTCTACGGCGGGTGGCGATACGGCTTCGGCCTTGGCAGCGGGTTGCCCTGTGATTGTAAAATCACACCCCATGCATGCAGGAACGGGCGAAATGGTGGCTGCGGCAGTGATAAAAGCTGCTAAAGAAACAGGAATGCCAAATGGAGTTTTCTCTAATTTAAATTCTAACGGAATTGAAGTTGGCGTGCAATTGGTGCAACAAGCGGCCATTAAAGCTGTTGGTTTTACGGGAAGTATTCAAGGTGGTCGTGCCCTTTACGATTTAGCCGCTCAACGTGAAGAACCTATTCCGGTATTTGCTGAAATGGGTAGTATTAATCCTGTAATACTTTTACCTCAGGCTTTACAAAATAGAGCTAATGAATTGGCACAAACCTATGCAGGGTCGATTACCGTTGGCTCCGGACAATTTTGTACCAATCCTGGTTTACTTCTTGCAATTAAAAGTGATGCCCTAACCCAATTCGTAAATTCTTTATCTAAAGAAATCGTAAAAGTTGAACCCTCTTGTATGCTGCATCCAAATATTATGGGTGCCTATGAGAAGAATAAACAAACCGCTATAGCTCAAGAAGGATTGGTGGTTGCCGCTGATTATGGCACTGAGGTTAGTGTGAATCATGCCCGTCAAGCGGTGGTTACCGTTGAGGGAAAAACTTTTTTAAACAATACAAAATTGCATCATGAAGTTTTTGGTCCGTTTTCAATGGTCGTGCAATGTGAAGACTTCAAAGAGCTTCAAGAGATTATTGCAAATCTTGAAGGTCAGTTAACCGGAACCATTATTTCTGATGATGACGAAATTGCAAAATATCCTCAAGTCATTGCGGCGCTACAAAATAGAGTAGGGCGTATTATTTTTAATGGAGTGCCTACAGGAGTTGAAGTTTGCCCTTCAATGCAACACGGTGGTCCGTATCCGGCCTCAACAGATAGCCGATTTACGGCAGTAGGCACGCATTCGATTAAAAGATGGGTGCGCCCATTTAGTTATCAGAATTGGCCCGATAATTTACTTCCTAATGAATTGAAAAATTCGAATCCTTTAGGTATTGTCAGGGTAATCGATAATGAAAGAACTCAAAAAGCTATCTAAATTTATGATATGAAAGCACTATCATTCGCTCTTGTCTTTTCTTTTTTCTTTTTCTTAGGATGTAAAACAGAGAACAAAAATGAATCTGCAGAAAATCTTCAACAAATTATTGATGATTTTCAAAATCATGAATCGTATGATACGAATGATTTTCCGTTAGGAGTTTTTACCAAGGAATTCTATGCCAAAGAAGCTGAGTATGCAAAAACATTGCTAACTGAACTGGATGCCCTTACTACAGCTTCACTTTCTGAAACTGATAAAATTTCATTTGAATTATTACGCTTTAAACTTCAAGATGAAATTGATTTTTATGATTTTGAACGCTATTTGAATCCTATTTTATCTGATTCTGGTTTTCACAGTAGCTTGAATTATATGGTGCGGCCTTTGACAAATTACAATCAGGTTAAAAACTATTTAAATAAGCTAAACGCCATACCCACTTATATTGACCAGCAGATGAGCAACATTCGAGAAGGTCTTAAAAAAGGGGTATCACAACCATTAGTTATTTTTAAGGGATATGAAAGCACCTATGACAATCATTTAGTTGCCAATTTTGAAGATAGCTTTTTCTATTCGCCATTTAAAAATCTTCCTGAAGATTTGACAGCGGTTCAAAAAGATTCCGTTTTAGAAGCAGCTCAAAGCGCGATTGAAAATAGTGTAACTCCTCAATTTAAAAGGGTTAAAGAATTTTTTGAAGAAGAATATTATCCGCAAACTAGAAAAAGCATTGGCGTTTCAGAAACCCCGAATGGCGATGCCTATTATCAGAACAGAATCAATTTTTATACAACTAGTAGCTCGTATACGGCTGATGACATTCATCAAATAGGCTTGCGTGAAGTGGCACGTATAAAGGCGGAAATGAAAAAAATCATTGCTGAGGTAAAGTTTGAAGGAAGTTTTGAAGATTTTTTGTCGTTTTTGAGAACTGATGAACAGTTTTATGCCAAAACGCCCGAGGAATTATTGATGATTGCGCGCGACATGGCTAAGCGTGCTGATGCACAATTACCTCGGTTCTTTAAAACACTACCCCGAAAACCCTATGGCGTGGCACCGGTACCCGATGCAATTGCCCCTAAATATACGGGTGGACGCTATATCGGCACTTCGAAAAACAGCACCGACCCTGGCTTTTATTGGGTAAATACCTATGATTTACCAAGCCGTACACTTTATACTTTACCTTCTTTAACGGTTCATGAGGCTGTACCTGGTCATCATTTACAAGGTTCTTTGAACAATGAACTAGGCGATAGCATTCCGCAATTCAGAAAAAACACTTATTTATCTGCCTACGGAGAGGGATGGGGTTTGTATACCGAATTTTTAGCAGAAGAGATGGGTATGTATACCACACCTTATGAGCATTTCGGCAAATACACCTATGAAATGTGGCGAGCCTGTCGTTTGGTGGTCGATACAGGTATTCATGCGAAAGGATGGACACGTGAACAAGTGGTTGCATTTATGGCTTCAAATACAGCACTTTCACTGCATGAAGTGAATACTGAAACAGACCGTTATATTTCGTGGCCCGGCCAAGCTTTATCGTATAAAATTGGCGAATTAAAAATTCGTGAATTAAGAAAGAAAGCTGAAAATGAATTGGGTAATGCCTTTGATATTAGAGAATTTCATGAGGTTATTCTTGAGCAAGGTACCGTAACCTTGGCTATTTTAGAGGAAAGAATTAATCAGTATATCGCAAATTCAAAAAATGGGGACTAATATATTTAGTTGTATTGATGGCCATACTTGTGGTAACCCCGTTCGGATTATCAAAGAAGGCGCACCTGAATTACAAGGGGCAAACATGAGTGAAAAACGCCAACATTTTCTCAAAGAATATGATTGGATTCGTAAGGGATTGATGTTTGAACCCAGAGGGCATGACATGATGAGTGGTAGTATTTTTTATCCGCCTGCAAATCCTGAAAATGATTTCGGAATACTTTTTATTGAGACCAGCGGTTGTTTGCCCATGTGTGGTCACGGCACTATTGGTGCCATAACTATTGGTATTGAAGAAAGGTTAATTAGCCCAAAAGTAGAAGGTAAAGTTCGTATGGAAACCCCAGCAGGACTAGTTCATATTGAATACCAACAAACGAATAAAAAAGTAGATTGGGTTAAGTTGACCAATGTGAAATCTTATTTGGCAGCTGAAGCATTGACAATTGATTGTGACGAATTGGGCGAATTGATTTTTGATGTTTCTTATGGCGGAAATTATTACGCCATCATTGATCCACAAAATAATTTTACAGGCATTCAAGATTTTACAGCAAGCAAACTCATTCATTTCAGTCAAGAAATTCGTAAAAAAATTAATCAAAAATATTGTGATCAATTTATACATCCTGAAGATGAAACCATACGTGATGTGAGTCATATTCTTTGGACCGGAGATACTATTTCAAAAGAGGCCACGGCTAGAAATGCTGTGTTTTACGGCGATAAAGCAATAGATCGTTCGCCCTGTGGCACGGGCACTTCAGCGCGAATGGCGCAGTGGTTCGCCAAAGGCAAATTAAAAGTGGGTGAAGAATTTATTCACGAAAGTTTTATTGGATCAACCTTTATTGGCAGGGTAGAAGAAGAGACGACAATAAATGATACAACCGCCATTTTACCGAGCATAAAAGGGTGGGCAAAAATATATGGGTATAATACCATAAGCATTGATGACGATGATCCGTATGCGTATGGGTTTCAGGTGATTTGAATGTTACCGAACTTGTTTCAGTATCTGTGTGAAACAGGTTGTAGTATCATTTAATATGTTTAGATTAAATGAGTAAAAGTATTCTAATTATTGGCGGAGGAATTGTAGGTTTAAGTTCTGCGTATTTTCTTCAAAAAGAAGGACACCAAGTAACGGTTATAGATAAGTCTGATATTACTTCAGGGGCTTCTTTTGTTAATGCTGGATATTTGACGCCCAGCCATATTATTCCGTTGGCTTCGCCCGGAAAAATAAATCAAGGCCTTAAGTGGATGTTCAATTCTGCGAGTCCGTTTTATATGAAACCCCGACTAGATTGGGATTTTATCAAGTGGTCTTGGTACTTCAAGAAATCATCCACGGCACAAAAGGTTGAAAAAGCCATACCCGTCATAAAAGATATCAATCTTTTGAGTAGAGATTTATTTGAAGAAATTAAAGGATCAGGCGATTTAGGAAATTTTCAATTAGAACGAAAAGGCCTATTGATGCTTTACAAAACTCAAAAGTCTTATGAACATGAGCTAGAAGTAGCCAAAAAAGCAAGTTTTTTGGGTCTTGAGGTCAATGAATTGAATAAAAAGCAACTTTTAGAAATGGAACCCAGTATACATATTAATGCAGAAGGTGCTATTCACTATGAATGTGATGGTCATATGACACCTACTGAGTTCATGCCTAAACTGATGACTTATTTAAAAGAGGCTGGAGTAGACATAAGAATTAATGAAGAAGTACTTGATGTCAA
>CAZKQM010000104.1:0-8229 GCA_964554895.1 uncultured Maribacter sp.
ATAATTAGAAATTAATTGAATTTTATTGTTCCTATGTTTAAATTAATTCTAATTTTGTTTATCCTATTAATTCAGTAGGATAATATATTTTAGAAGATAAAATGATTTTAGATCAATTATTGCAAGAGCGAAAATCACGAAAAAAGCAATTTTCAGAAGATAAGAATTCTGAAAAACCTATCCGCAGTATTGCCAAAGCAATTAGTTGGCGTGTAATAGGAACTTTAGATACCTTATTGATTTCATATTTTCTAACAGGTGAAGTAGCCATAGCTGCTTCAATTGCATCAATTGACTTTATAACTAAAATGTTTCTTTACTTTTTTCATGAAAGACTATGGAACAAAATTAATTGGGGAAAATAATAATAGGCTATGCCATATATAGAAGAACAAATAGCGACTTTAAATCAGCAATTCAAAGGTATTCCGCCAGCAGAAATTATTTCATGGGCGGTTAAAAATAGTAAAAAAGCGATTATAACCACAAATTTCAGACCCTATGAAGTAGCTATTTTGGCAGCGGTTTCGGAGGTTGAAAATGAGATACCTGTAGTTTGGTGCGATACGGGTTACAATACACTAAATACCTATAAGCATGCTGAAGAATTAATTGAACGTCTAGGTTTGCATGTTGATTTGTATGTTCCTAAGCAAACAACAGCGCACAGAGATGCGGTAATGGGCATTCCTCAAATTGATGATCCAAGGCATAAAGTTTTTACTGAGCAAGTGAAACTTGAACCTTTTCGCAGGGCGATGAAATTTCATCAACCAGATGTATGGTTTACAAACTTGAGAAAAGGGCAAACAGCCCTTCGTGATTCGTTAGATATTTTGAGCTTAAGTAAAGATGGGGTTTTAAAAGTGAGTCCGTTTTACCATTTCAGCGATATTCAATTAGATGCTTATTTAGCAGAAAAAAACCTTCCGAATGAGCATAATTATTTTGACCCTACAAAAGTTTTAGAAAATCGTGAATGCGGTTTGCACACGTAGAAAAGTTTAAAAAAAATCAAAGACAGCTACAATGAGTAGTTGTATTGAAAGCCATTGTATTTAGGCTTGACACTTGAATTTGAATTTATTATGACCAATACATCACATATTAATCCTTTAGAAAATGAGGCCATCTATATTTTTAGGGAGGTGGCAGCGCAATTTGAAAAACCAGTGCTTTTATTTTCAGGCGGAAAAGATTCAATTACCCTAGTACGTTTAGCTCAAAAAGCGTTTTGGCCAGCGAAAATTCCGTTTCCATTAATGCATATTGATACAGGTCACAATTTTCCTGAAACTATTGAATTTAGAGATAGATTGGTTGATGAACTAGGATTAGAACTCATTGTTAGAAATGTTCAAGATTCAATTGATGCCGGAAAAGTAAAAGAAGAGTCAGGTAAATATTCTAGCCGTAATTCATTGCAAACTACAACACTTTTAGATGCCATTGAAGAGTTCAAGTTTGATGCATGTATTGGTGGTGCACGAAGAGATGAGGAAAAGGCGCGCGCAAAAGAACGTATTTTTTCTGTGCGTGATGATTTCGGTCAATGGGATGAACGTAATCAACGCCCAGAATTATTTGATATGCTAAACGGTCAAATAGAATTGGGGCAAAATGTACGTGTTTTTCCAATTTCTAATTGGACAGAACTAGACGTTTGGTCTTATATCGAAAAAGAGAAAATTGAAATTCCTTCTATTTACTTTGCGCACAAACGAAAGGTGTTTTTGCGTGATGGCCTAATATGGTCGCATTCTGATTATGTATTTCAAGAAGATGACGAAGAGGTTTTAGAGAGAATGGTACGATTCAGAACTGTTGGCGATATGAGTTGTACAGCAGCCGTTTTTTCAGAAGCAGCAGATATAGAATCTGTAGTTCAAGAAATCAGAGATTCTACTATTTCTGAAAGAGGAGCTAGAATTGATGATAAGCGTTCTGAAGCCGCAATGGAAAAAAGAAAACAACAAGGATATTTTTAAAATTAGTTGATAGTTTATCGTTGTTCGTTAATCGTAAAAAAGAAAACGAACAACCATCAACGAAAAACGAATAACCAAGAAATGGAAGTACTAAAAATAGCAACAGCAGGTAGTGTAGATGACGGTAAGAGTACCTTGATAGGTAGACTTTTATACGATACAAAATCATTGACCACTGATAAGTTAGAGGCCATTGAGAAGACTAGCAAGAAAAAAGGATATGATTATCTTGATTTCTCATTGGCTACAGATGGTTTGGTAGCAGAACGTGAGCAAGGCATTACAATCGATGTCGCACATATATATTTTGCAACCGAGAAGAAAAGTTATATCATCGCAGACACGCCAGGTCATGTAGAGTATACTCGAAATATGGTAACTGGGGCTTCAACATCACAGGCAGCCATTATCTTAATAGATGCTAGAAAAGGAGTTATTGAACAAACCAATCGTCATTTTTTCATCAATAATTTATTACGTGTTAAAGAGGTTGTAGTGGCCATCAATAAGATGGATTTGGTTGATTTTTCTGAGGAAAAATATAAGGTCATTAAAGCTGATTTTGAGCAATTGATGAACAAACGTGATTATGCAGATCAGAAAATAACGTTTATACCTGTTAGTGCCCTTAATGGCGATAATGTGGTACATAAATCAGAAAATACACCTTGGTATGATGGCGAAACTTTATTAGAACATTTAGAAGGTTTAGATCTTGCTGCTGTTTCAAACGTAGGTACGCCCCGTTTTCCGGTGCAGTATGTAGTGCGTCCTAAAACAAAAGATTTTCATGATTTTCGGGGTTTTGCTGGTAAAGTGTATGGTGGCGAATTAAGTGTTGGTGATGAAGTAGTGGCCTTGCCATCCAAAACAAAATCAAAAATCAAAGAGATTTATTTCTATGATAAAAAATATGAAACAGCAGCAAGAAGATCATCAGTAACCATCACTTTAGAAGATGAAATTAATGTAAGTAGAGGCGATATGTTAGTAAAAGTTGATGATGTACCATTTATAGAAAAGCAATTTACGGCTACAATTTCTTGGATGGATTCAAAGCAACTGACAGCTGGTAATAAATATGTGATACAGCATGGTGTTAATAAAGTGTTGGCTAAAGTAGATGTGATTCATCATAAAATTCATCCTGATTACTCAGGTATTGATGCCGAGGCCAGTGAATTAGGAATGAACGATATTGCCAAAGTGAGTTTTAAATTAAACAGACCTATTTTTTTTGATGCTTTTAAAGAACATCGAACTAACGGTTCATTCATTTTAATAGATACGCAAACGAATAATACAGTTGGGGCAGGGTTTATTAAATAAATGATTTAGCCGTATTTCCACGAAGGTGGGAATCCAATTGAGGAATCAAATTATTTCATTATTCCTATTATGCCTATAGATTAAATAAATTAATAATAATTAAAAATTACCATTAAATGTTCCTCCCCTTGGGGAGGTCGGGTGGGGCTAATTATGAAAAGTTTTAGAACAGAAATAGAGAATCCGATCGTTGAAAAAGATATTCTTGAATTGGAACGTAAAATACGCCAGTTTAAAGAGGGAAATCTTGATGAAGAAAAATTTAGAAGCTTGCGACTCGCTCGCGGCGTATACGGTCAAAGGCAACAAGGCGTACAGATGATACGTATTAAATTGCCTTATGGCAAGATTACTTCAAAGCAGTTGCACCGAATTTCTGATGTGTCTGATGAATATTCTAGAGGGCGTTTGCATATAACTACCCGTCAAGATATTCAGATTCACTATGTTGATTTAGATCGAACGCCTGAGTTATGGGCGCAGTTAGAAAAAGATGATATAACCCTTCGTGAGGCTTGCGGAAATGCAGTAAGAAATGTGACTGCAAGTGAAACTGCAGGTATTGATGTAGATGAACCTTTTGATGTTTCGCCCTATGCTGAGGCTTTATTCAAATACTTTTTAAGAAATCCTATTAGTCAAGAAATGGGAAGAAAGTTTAAAGTTTCTTTTTCGGCTAGTGATGCTGATACCGGACTTTCTTACATACACGATATTGGTTTTATTGCTAAAATTAAAAAAGGAGTCAAAGGTTTTAAAGTGATGTTAGGTGGGGGGTTAGGTTCACAACCTAGACATGCAGATGTACTTTTTGAATTTTTAGAATCAGATAAAATTATTCCATTGATGGATGGCGTAATTCGTGTTTTTGATCGATATGGCGAACGTAAAAGTAGAGCCAAAGCTCGAATGAAGTTCTTAATAAAAGATCTTGGTTTAGACGCATTCAAAGATTTGTTGGCTGAAGAGCAGAAGGCAGTTCCGTATGCGTCATTTCCTATTGACGCGCTATTTTATCCAAAAGTAAAAATATCTGAAAAAGAAGCTCCAGAAGTTACCATTGAAGATACTGAAGCTTTCGAAAATTGGAAGTCCACCAATCTCGTTCAACAAAAACAAGGAGGTTATGTAGCTATTGGAATAAAAGTCCTTTTAGGAGATTTCTATACTGATAAGGCCCGCTTACTTGCTGACTTGGTGCAAGAGTACGCGGCAGGTGAAATGCGTTTATCGCTAAGGCAAAATATTCTGATTCCATATGTGAAAGAAGCCTCAGTGCCTTTTTTCTATACTGAATTGAAAAAGCTAGGTTTTGTTGAAGCGGGTTATAACAAGGCGTTAGATATTACGGCCTGCCCGGGTACTGATACTTGCAATTTGGCTATCGCAAGCAGTACAGGAATCGCTGAAGAATTGGAGCGAATTATAAAAGAAGAATATCCTGTATATATCAGCAATCCTGATGTGGTTATTAAAATAAGTGGCTGTATGAATGCTTGCGGTCAGCATAACATGGCAAACATTGGTTTTCAAGGAATGAGCATCAGAACCAAAGATAAACTAGTAGCACCGGCGCTTCAAGTTTTATTAGGTGGCGGAAATGACGGAAATGGTAAGGGTCGATTTGCTGACAAGGTGGTAAAAGTACCAAGTAGAAGAGGCCCAGAAGCTTTGCGTCTTATTCTCAATGATTTCAATACCAACGGTTCTGGTAAAACTTTTGCAGATTACTATGCCGAAAAAGGAGAACATTATTTCTATGATTTTCTAAAACCCTTGACGGTTACTGATAATCTTACCGCTGAAGATTTTATAGATTGGGGTACTACTGAAAAATATAAAAAAGAGATAGGTATTGGCGAATGTGCAGGCGTTGTCATTGATTTGATTGCGACCTTACTTTTTGAGAGTAAAGAAAAAATTCAAAATGCTGAAGATTCTTTGGCTGATAAAAAATGGGCGGCTAGTATTTATTATTCATATACCTCAATGGTCAATTCTGCAAAAGCTTTATTGACATCAGAAAAAGTAAAAGTGAATACGCATGCGAGTATCATTAAAGATTTTGATAAGTTTTTTGTAGAAAGCGGAAAAATAAAAGTAAATAAAATTGCTACCCTCGGGGGGAACGGAAGGGCGGACTTCGAAGATTTGGCTTTACAACTCAATAAAAATGAGCCGACTGAAGCTTTTGCAATAAGTTATTTACAAGATGCAAAAGAAGTTTTAAAATCTATTGAACAGTTCAGAAATCAAGAATTACAAGAAGCATGATTATTAAAGAAACAAATGAATCTTGCACTCGTAGAGGGTATAAAAATGGGGCTTTAACCGTTGTTGGGGCTGGGCCAGGTGATGTTGAACTCATTACTCTCAAAGCAATAAAAGCGTTACAAAGTGCTGATGTGGTTTTGTATGATGCTTTAGTGGACCCTGAATTGCTTAAATATGCACCCAATGCAGAATATATTTTTGTGGGCAAACGTAGAGGGTGCTATTCATATCAACAAGATCAGATTAATGAATTGATTGTTAGCCGTTCCAAAAGTCAAAGACATGTAGTACGTTTAAAAGGGGGAGACCCATTTGTGTTTGGTAGAGGTTCTGAAGAGATGGAATATGCTTCCGCTCATGGTATCGATGTCGCTATAGTGCCAGGAATTTCATCTTGTCTTTCAGTGCCAGCAGCCCAGAATATTCCGGTAACAAAAAGAGGTTCTGCCGAAAGTTTTTGGGTTATTACCGGTACTACCAAAGAACATAAATTATCAAATGATGTTCGCTTGGCTGCAAAATCAAATGCCACCGTAGTTATTTTGATGGGGATGTCAAAACTTTCGGAGATTGTCACGCTTTTTAAGAAGGAAGGAAAATCAGAAATGCCAATTGCCATCATTCAAAACGGAACTAGAGATAATGAAAAAGTAGGTATTGGTATCATTTCATCAATTGAAGAAGAAGTAGAAAGGCAAAATTTGGCGAATCCGGCGATACTAATTATTGGTGAAGTGGTTCGGCATCGTGAAGCCATTATAGAAATACGAGAAAAGCACAAAGAAGCTGAAATGATTCAATGATTAAAGAAAATCAAAAAATAGCTTTATTAAGCAAAAAACGCTCAAAATTGAGCAAAAACGAGTGAAAATTGGCTAAAAGTGCCAAAAATTAGTAAAAAATGATTAAAACAGATATAGTAATAATTGGCGCAGGCCCTACAGGATTATTTACAGTATTTGAGGCAGGACTCTTAAAACTAAAATGTCATTTAATTGATGCTTTGCCACAACCAGGAGGGCAATGTTCAGAAATTTATCCAAAAAAACCGATCTATGATATTCCTGCTTTCCCAGAAATATTAGCAGGTAATTTAGTGGGTAATTTGATGGAGCAAATAAAACCATTTGAAGCAGGTTTTACTTTAGGAGAGCGAGCAGAAACTTTAGATAAGCAAGAAGACGGTTCTTTTATAGTAACTACAAATAAAGGAACAAAACATCATGCTCCTGTGGTGGTCATTGCAGGTGGCTTAGGCTCTTTTGAACCTAGAAAACCACCCATTGAAAACATTCAAGATTTTGAAGATAAAGGAGTAGCATATATGATTAAAGATCCTGAAGTCTACCGAAATAAAAAAGTGGTTATTGCTGGTGGTGGAGATTCAGCTCTTGATTGGGCAATTTTCTTAGCAGATGTAGCTGAAGAAGTGACTTTGGTGCATAGAAGAAATGAATTTAGAGGCGCATTAGATTCTGTAGAAAAGGCTTCTAATTTGGCAAAATTAGGTAAGATAAAATTGTTTACTGAAGCCCAGGTAAAAGAGCTTCATGGTACAGGTAGTTTAAGGGGTGTTGTGATACAACCAAATGATAAAGAACAAGAAAATACCTATTTAGAAGTTGATAATTTCATTCCTTTGTTTGGTTTATCGCCTAAGTTAGGCCCAATAGGTAATTGGGGTTTAGCTATTCATAAAAATGCCATCAAGGTTAATAATGCTAAAGATTATCAAACTAATATTCCTGGTGTTTTTGCTATTGGTGATGTAAATACCTATGAGGGTAAATTGAAATTAATTCTTTCTGGTTTTCATGAGGCTGCTGTAATGTGTCAATATGCATATCAATTAATCAATCCAGGTAAACGATATGTAATGAAGTATACTACAGTGGGCGGTGTTGAAGGTTTTGACGGGACAAAAAAGGAAGCCAAAAAAGAAGTTGTACAGAGTATAATTTAAATTAACTGAAATAAAAAAAGGTCAACTGAATATGTCCAGTTGACCTTTTTTTAGATTTAAATAGTTTATTTTTCTAAAGTAACGGTCAGCTTTCCAGTAGTTGATATCGTTACTCCAGTACTTGGGTCCACAACGTTCTCATCTAGTTCAATTACCATTACAAATTTAGAACTACTAAATTCTGGTATCATAACTTCAGTTTCTTTACTACTTGAAACAAAGTAGAAACGTTCGTCTTCTATATTCCAGACTGAAGATTGAAAGGCTGTGCTTGCTGTTTGTTCAGTTACATAAGTTTCTGGGTCTCCTTCAAATATTGAGGTATTGACAATTGTATATGAACCATTACTTACTGAAGTTTTTGGATCATTATTAAAAGTAACTGTCATATCATAATCTTTGCCAATTGATGAAAAGCTTGAAGACGAAGATTCTCCATCAAGACTAGCTGTAACTGAACCATTTTCTAGTAGGTAGCCGGTTACGTTCCACGTACCAACAATATTTTCTTCAGTAAGACTGTTTTGAGAATCACTTTCAGGATTCGTACTTTCTTTTTCACAAGAAATAAAAATTGAAGTGATTCCAATAAATAATACTAAGGCGGTTTTTTTCATGGTTTTTAGTTTACGCTTTATAACGTTCTAAATATCATTATAGTATAAGATGATATTT
>CAZKQM010000105.1:0-7850 GCA_964554895.1 uncultured Maribacter sp.
GATAAATTTTATTATTCAACGTTTCGGCGCGACCCACCTTCATCAGGAAAAAAAGTATCTTCATCATATATTTAGAGGCCTAAATTGAAAGATTATAAACATGAGATTGTCTGCCAAAATACTCCTATTACCCATTTTCATTTACTTTATCTCATGTAGCGAGAAAGAAACTTCAATCATCGCCAAAGATGCACAATTAAGCTTGCTTGCTAATGGATATTCATTTACGGAAGGACCAGCTGTTGACGCTAAGGGAAATATATTTTTCACAGACCAACCCAATGATCGCATTGTAAAATGGGATGCCGAAAGTAATACGGTAACCGATTGGATGCATCCATCAGGACGTTCAAATGGACTCTATTTTGATCATGACGGAAATTTAATTTCATGTGCTGATGATAAAAACGAACTCTGGAAAATAGACATGCAAAAGAAGGTAACCGTACTTCTAGATAATTTTGAAGGTAAGTTGTTGGGCGGACCTAATGATTTATGGATTGATAAAAAAGGCGGTATTTATTTTACTGATCCTTTATATGACCGCCCGTGGTGGACACCTACAGATAATCGTCTCGAAGAAAGGCGTGTCTATTATTTCGAGCCCAACAGTGGGTCACTAAAAATTGTTGCTGAAGGATTTATGATGCCCAATGGCATTATTGGTTCTGCGGATGGATCTCACTTGTACATCGCCGATATTGATGAGCATAAAACCTATTCATACACCATTAATGCCGACGGAAGTCTTAGCGATAAAAAGCTATTTTGTGAATTAGGATCTGATGGTATGACCATTGACAGCCAAGGAAATGTATATTTAACCGGAAATGGGGTAACTGTTTTTGACCCTTCTGGGCAACAAATTGAACAAATTGATACTGGTAAAGACTGGACGGCCAATGTAACTTTTGGTGGTAAAAATCAAGATATTTTATTTATAACGGCTAAAGATGCAGTGTTTACTTTAAAAATGAACGTTCACGGCGTACAATAATGTAAAACCAACTTTAAAACCATGACTTGGAAAAACTTATTTGACGAAAAAGAATCTCAAGAGACCATTGAGAGAATTAACAAATTGACCCCTAACACGCAAGCAAAATGGGGTAAAATGACCGTTAATCAAATGATGGCTCATTGCAATGTGGCCTATGAGTTAGTCTACATTGACAAGCACCCAAAACCAAAAGGGTTTCAAAAATTCTTGATTAAATTATTTGCCAAAAATGCGGTAGTGGGGCCAAAACCGTACAAGAAAAACGGTAGAACAGCACCGGTATTTGAAATTAAAGATAAACGTGATTTTGAGCGCGAAAAAACAATTTTAACCAACAATTTAAAAAAGACTCAAAAGTTAGGTGCTGACCATTTTGATGGCCTTGAATCTCATGCCTTTGGCCCGTTAAATAAGACAGAATGGAATACCCTTTTTTCAAAGCATCTTGACCATCACTTACAACAATTTGGGGTTTAGTGATTTCATTCATCATCAAATACCGTATTTCATGAAAGTAAGTTTATCATGAAATTTATGTCTTAAATTAATTTTATTTTTTATGGAAGTCTATTTATTTGAAATTATTGGAACTGCACTATTACTATTATTGGGTAACGGTATTGTTGCGAATGCTGTATTAAAAAACACCAAAGGTGGCGACGCCGGTTGGGTAGGTATCACTATTGGCTGGAGTATGGCTGTTTTTGTTGGGGTATTTGTTTCTGCAGATGTGAGTTCGGCACATTTGAATCCGGCAGTGACCTTAGCGTTAGCAGCAGCCGGTAAATTTGCATGGAGTTTAGTACCAGGCTATATCATTTCACAATTTATAGGTGCCATGCTGGGTACCACCTTGGTCTGGCTGACGTATAAAAAACAATATGACACCACTGAAGACCAAGGAGCGATTCTCAGTTCTTTTGCGAATACACCGGCAATCAAGAGTCCGTTTTGGAATTTCATGACAGAATATATTGCCACCTTCGCTTTCGTTTTAGCAATTTTCTACATTGCCAGCGGAAGTTTTTCAGAAGAAACAGTTTCACTGGGTTCTTTAGATGCCTTACCCGTTGCCCTTTTGGTTTTGGGAATAGGAATTAGTTTGGGCGGCCCAACGGGTTACGCTATTAATCCGGCTCGTGATTTAGGCCCTAGAATTATGCACGCCCTTTTACCCATTAAAGGAAAAGGAGATAGCGCTTGGTGGTATGCTTGGATTCCGGTTATAGGGCCAATCGCTGGGGGTTTGACAGCAGCAGCAGTTTACATTTTAATTCAAAATTGGGTATAGTTCAAAGGGTATGAAAAAAATAATTGTTTTAGTAGTAAGCGTATGTATAAGTCACTTGACTTTTGCACAAGAAATTGTTGAAATTCCGCATGAAAAGGCTACAGAAACTACATGGCAAGGTGGCGAAAAAACCTATTTTTCAAAACTATGGTCTACAGAAGTTGTTACCAATGTTTCGATACCAACAATGCAGGTTTTCAGACCTGAAAACCCAAACGGAACCTCAGTTATTGTAGCACCAGGTGGGGGCTTATACGCGTTAAGCATAAACAGTGAAGGTAACTCAGTGGCACAATGGCTCAATGAAAAAGGCATTACCGCTTTTGTTTTAAAATATAGATTGGTGCCAACTGGCGAAGATGGGGTTCAAGAAATTACTGATGATGCTACCAAAAACCTAGAACGCATGGTTAATCGAGTTAATCAAGTTATACCTTATTCTATTGCCGATGGTTTAGCTGCCGTGAAATATGTTCGTGAAAATGCCACAAAATTTAATATTGCAACAAATAAAATAGGTTTTATGGGCTTTTCTGCCGGTGGTGCTGTGACTATGGGTGTAGCCTATAATTATGTAAAAACCAATAGACCTGACTTTTTGGTACCCGTTTACCCCTGGACAAGTGTTTACCCGGTTCAAGAAGCACCTGAAGACGCACCTCCGATGTTGATTATTTGTGCTTCAGATGACCCCTTAGATTTGGCACCAGGCAGCATTGAATTATATACTTCATGGTTTCAAGCTAATAAGAGTGTTGCCTTACAAATGTTTTCAAAAGGAGGTCATGGTTTTGGCATGAAAAAACAAGGCTTACCTTCAGACAATTGGATCCAACGCTTTCATAATTGGGCGCAGGCTGAAGAAATTATACCCACAAATTCATCCAAATAATTTGAAAGCGTCTTATGCATAAACTAGCACTCCTATTATTTTTCATTACAACCTTGACGTGGGGTCAAGAAAGACTGCCCTTTGCCGATGAAGTTGCAGCTGTTGAAAAAAAATATGAGGCGGTACCTCCCTCTTCAAAAGAAAGGGTGGTTTTCACAGGAAGTTCTAGTGTTCGCCTATGGAAAAATATACCTGAACTTTTTCCTGAACATCAAATTATTAATACTGGTTTTGGGGGATCTCAAGCCTCTGATCTTTTAATTCATTTAAATGCCCTTGTTTTGAAGTTCAATCCTGATAAAGTGTTTATTTATGAAGGGGATAATGATATTTCAGCGGGTAAGAAATCTAAAGAGATAATTAGTGAGATTCGATACATAATAAATACATTAAGAGCACAAAACCCATCAATTGAAATTGTGCTAATAGCCGCAAAACCCAGTTTAGCCAGATGGAAATATAGAAGGCGCTATAAAAAACTAAACAAGCAATTTGAAAAATTAAGTGCCAATGATGCACAGTTAAATTTTGCTGATGTTTGGCAACCAATGCTGAATAAAAGAAAAGTAAAAAAAGATATTTTTATTGAAGATGGTTTACACATGAATGCCAAAGGTTATGCTATATGGTATGATGTGATTAAAAAGTATATACAGTAATAAAGATCAAAATTTAGGATATGATGAACAAAAGTGTACTCTTAAAAAGTTTTTTAGTAATAATCGCCGTATTTTCTTTGATTGCTTGTGATGAACAGCGAAAGAAAAGAATTCTCAATTTTCCTAAAACTGACCTTGCTAGTGAAAATTTAATCCCGAAACCAGTACAAGTTATACCCACTGAAAATGGTTTTGCTTTAGATGAATTTACTGCTATCTATACCTCACAAACCGATTCAGATTTTGAAGAAGTTGGGCAATTTTTAGCTGAAAAAATAAAATCAAAAACCAGTTTAGATATACCAGTAAATACTACTGGTATTGAAAATATTGAAACGGTTATCTTTATAAATAAATCAGACAGTACAGATTTGGCACAACCTGAAGCCTATCAGCTCTACATTACACAAGATTCTATAATTTTAAATTCAAATTCTTCTGCTGGGGCTTTTCGAGGCATACAAACCATTCGTCAAATTATTCCTGAAAAAAGTAATGATACACTAGCAGCAAATCCTATTTGGACGATTCCTACAGGAAAAATTATTGATGCTCCGCAATTTGAATATCGTGGAGCCATGCTTGATGTTGCCCGTCACTTTTTTAGCGTTGAAGATGTGAAAAAATTTATTGACATTTTGGCGTATTATAAGTACAATGCGCTGCATTTACATTTAACCGATGATCAGGGCTGGCGTATTGAAATTAAATCTTGGCCTTTATTAACTGAGATTGGTGGTAGTACAGAAGTGGGCGGAGAAGCAGGTGGTTTTTACACCCAAGAAGATTATAAAGAAATTATTGCTTATGCTGAAGAACGCCATATGTTGATTGTACCAGAAGTTGATATGCCAGGGCATACCAATGCGGCATCGGTATCCTATCCCATCTTTAATGGTAACGGTAAAAAGCCAGAGCTTTATGAAGGCACGCGCGTAGGGCATAGCACTTTTGCAACAAGAAAAGACACATTGTATTCATTCTTAGATGATGTCATTGGCGAGATTGCTGCCATGAGCCCAGGTCCATATTTTCACATTGGGGGCGATGAAAGTTTAGTTACTAAAAAGAATGATTATATCTACTTTGTTGAAAAGGTCGAAAAAATTGTACAAAAGCATAATAAGCGTATGATTGGATGGGATGAAATTGGGCAAGCCAATATTGATTCTAGCTCAATTTCTCAATTTTGGCGCCATACTGATTATGCCAATGATGCCATTAAAAAAGGAATGAAAGTAATTATGTCGCCAGCACATAAAGCGTATTTAGACATGCAGTATGATACCTTATCAAAACATGGTCTACATTGGGCCGCATATATACCCACTGACAGTGCGTACATTTGGTCGCCAGAAAAATATAAGGGTATTGCTAAAGAACATATTTTAGGTATTGAAGCTCCGCTTTGGTCTGAAACTATTAGTAATATTGATGAGTTAGAATATCTTGCATTTCCAAGAGCCATTGGTTATGCAGAATTGAACTGGACTCCAGAAGAAAATAGAGATTGGGAAAATTATAAAGTGAGATTAGCCAATCAAGCCCCGTTTTTAGATCGTATGAATGTGAAATACTATCCATCTCCACTAATTGATTGGAAAGAAAGCAGGTATACTTACAAGGAAATCAGGAAGGATTAAATAATTGAGACCATTAAAATTCTCTAATCAGAAAAAACCTATTATATTAGGCAGACTATTCCGGTTTCGATAAAGGATTTTACAACATTTTAATTATACTCTTACATAACCAAAACCATATTTTTTTATGAAATTATTCCGCTTTGTTTCAATAATTTTGATGACTTCAATATTTACTAACTGCGCATCCGGTTACAAACCCGCCAATCTCAATTCTTTTAACTATCCATTTACTAGTGCTGAAGATGGTATTATCTTGAAATATCAATATGGCTTTTTGAATAATAAATATTCTAACAAGGAGGAAAAAAAAGGAATCAAAATGATTGCTGTTCATATTACCAATACAACTGATGAAGAAATAGTCATAGGTAAGGATGTACATTTCATGCTAGATAATGGGCAAAAAGCAATCATTTTAGGGCCAGAAAATGCCTTCAGTGACCTAAAGCAAAGACCTGCGGGTCATTTACTGTATCTATTGCTTTCTCCTATCAATTTATTTATTACCAGAAACTCAGGAAATCGAATCGAAACAAATAGAATACCCATAGGTTTAGTTCTTGGCCCGGGCTTGGCAGCAGGCAATATGATTACTGCTGGATCAGCAAATAAAAAATTAAAAGAACAATTGTACAATCATTATATTGTGGGCATGACGGTTTTTCCAGGAAAAGAATTAAAGGGTATAATTTGTATAAAATCAAATTCACTTCAAGGCATAAAAATTGTTAAAAGCCAATAAAGGAAAAAAAATTCTTGAAACAAATAGAGGTCATACCCTTTAACCAAAGTCGATTTTTTCTATTGTAAATTCTAAATCACTCTTCTTCAGAAGAAGCATCCTCATCATCTGATGAAAAGTCAGTAATATTATTCTCATGAAGAATATTATACCACTGTATCACTTTTTTAATATCGCTTGGGTACACACGATCTTCATCGTAATTCGGTAAAATTTCAAAGAAATATTCTTCTAACTTTAATTTTTCTGACTTGTGAGGTATCGATGTTTTTTTACCTTTTTCTTTAACTTGAATCTTTTGAAAAACTTCTATTAAAGGTAATTCTTCCTCTAAAGTATATATAGCAATTTCTGATAATACACTTACGTTGCTATGCATACCAACAGTAATCTTTTTCTTGTCAATCAAAGATTCTGCAACAAAACCACTTCTGGTTTGCGTTATCAATTTAAAAAGACCAGGTTTACCACCTATTGATAAAATTTTATCTAAACTCATTTATTTAAAAAATTCTAAGGGACAAATATGAAACATTTCAATCAATTGACATCTACTTTTAACGTCCTTTTTTCATTTTTGGGAATTTCATACGATAATCGATTTTGATTTTCCCTTTTGAAATGTTTGTTAACCTACCTTTAAGAAGTCTTCTTTTTAAGGCCGATAATTTGTCGGTAAATAAAATACCTTCAATATGATCGTATTCGTGTTGAATAACTCTGGCTAACAAGCCCCCATAAGTTTCTGTTTTTTCTTTAAAATGCTCATCGAGATACCTGATGGTAATGGTTTCTTTTCGTTTCACATCTTCACGAACATCGGGTATACTTAAACATCCTTCATTAAACGCCCATTCTTTACCCACCTCTTCTTCAATTTGTGCATTAATAAAAACCTTTTTAAAACCATCTAACCGAGACCGCTCTTCTTGACTCATATCTTCATCATCAGCAAAAGGCGTAGTATCTACTAAAAAAATACGAATAGGCAATCCAATTTGTGGAGCCGCTAGACCAACTCCATTAGCTTTATACATGGTTTCCCACATATTGGCAAGTAGTTCATTCAATTTAGGATAATCCTTTTCTATGGGCTTGGCCACTTTTCTAAGTACGGGATCGCCATAAGCGATTATAGGTAGAATCATTTATAATCTGTTTAGATAAGCCTGTAGAATAAGCGTCGCACTAATCTCATCAACTAAGGCTTTATTTTGACGTTTTTTTTTCTTCATGCCACCGGTAATCATTGACTGCTTTGCCATTTTTGAAGTAAAACGCTCATCTTGTCTTTCAATTGGAATTGTTGGGAATCTCTTTTTTAATGCGATTAAAAAACGTTCAATAAAAGCGCTTGATTCAGAAGGTGTATTATTCATTTGTTTGGGCTCACCTACAACAAAACAATGTACTTCTTCTTTATTAACATAATCTTTTAAGAAATGTAATAACTCATGAGTTGCAACAGTAGTTAATCCAGATGCAATTAATTGCAGTGGATCGGTCACCGCAATGCCGGTTCTTTTTTTTCCATAATCTAAGGCAACCACCCGTCCCAAAGCAAATTTTTGGCAAAAATAGCCATAATTTGATACCTATAAAATTATTGAGGCAATTCAT
>CAZKQM010000106.1:0-7785 GCA_964554895.1 uncultured Maribacter sp.
AGTACGCAGTATTTACATATGAGTAAACAAAATGTGAAAAAAGGTCAATTTGTCCGTCAAGGTGATGTTATTGGGTGGATTGGAATGACCGGCAACACAAGTGGTCCACATGTTTGTTATCGTTTCTGGAAAAATGGGCGACAGGTTGACCCGAGAAAGGAAGAACTTCCAAAAGCAGAGCCGCTAGACGAAACACTGCAGCCTGATTACTTCGCTTATATTGAGCCAATCAAAGATCAGCTTGATTGTATGCTTTATCCTGAAAAACCGATTCAGGATGATGAGGAAGATTTGGTCACTTTAAATCAATAGGAATTTTAGGATTAGTTCGTAATTCAGAAGTTTAGGGATTATAACTTATTTTTGCGTCTTCGCAATTCATCACTTGATGAAGCAAAGAGATGACATAAATCTTAAATTTCTGAAATGGCATTACCCAATATTAATCCAACAACTACGAATGCTTGGAAAAAACTAGTTGACCATTATAACCAATCCGAAGAGGGCTATATTAAAACTCATTTTAATAAAAATACAAATCGGGCAACTGAATTTTCTATTGAATGGAATGATTTTTTTGTTGATTTTTCTAAGAATAGAATTACTGCAGAAACCATGCAATTATTAATGCAACTGGCAGATGAAGTTAAACTCAAAGATGCTATCGATAGTTGTTTCAAGGGTGATGATATAAATGAAACAGAAGGCCGAGCAGTTCTTCATACGGCTTTAAGAGCAAAAGATTCAGATGTAACCAAGGTCGATGGTGTTAATGTCGTTCCTGAGATATATGAGGTTAAAAAGCATATTAAAGAGTTTACCGAGTCTATTATTTCTGGAGAGAGTAAAGGGTATACTGGGAAATCATTTACTGATGTCGTGAACATTGGTATTGGAGGTTCAGATTTAGGCCCAGCGATGGTTGTAGAGGCCTTGAAGTTTTATAAGAATCATCTGAAGGTTCATTTTGTTAGTAATGTAGATGGTGATCATGTACAGGAGGTTTTAAAAGAATTGAATCCTGAAACTACTTTGTTCATAGTTGTTTCAAAAACCTTTACTACCCAAGAAACATTAAGTAACGCCACAACAATTAAAGAGTGGTTCTTAAAAAGTGGAAGACAAGAAGATATCGCCAAACATTTTGCAGCTGTGTCAACCAATACAGAGAAAATAGCAGAATTCGGAATTTCCCCAGATAATGTTTTCCCTATGTGGGATTGGGTTGGGGGTCGATTCTCTCTTTGGAGTGCTGTTGGTATTTCGATTGCCTTGGCCGTCGGATTTGAAAATTTCGATGCACTATTAAAGGGGGCCAATGAAATGGACGAGCATTTCAAAAATGAAGATTTTGAGAATAACATACCTGTCGTATTAGCCTTATTAAGTATTTGGTATAATAACTTTTACGGCGCTGAAACAGAAGCCTTAATTCCTTATACACAATACCTGAGTAGATTTGCAGCGTATTTGCAGCAAGGTATTATGGAGAGTAACGGGAAGAGTGTTGATAGAGCGGGAAATAGGGTAAATTATGAAACCGGAACAATTATTTGGGGTGAACCAGGTACAAATTCTCAACATGCATTTTTTCAATTGATACATCAGGGTACGAAATTAATCCCTGCAGATTTTATCGGCTTTAAGAAATCCCTTTATGGCAATACAGACCATCATAACAAATTGATGGCCAACTTCTTTGCGCAAACCGAAGCTCTAATGAATGGTAAAACCGAAGATGAGGTTTATGATGAACTTAAAGCGAAGAACCTACCTGATGAAGAAATTAAAAAGCTTCAACCTTTCAAGATATTCGAAGGAAATAATCCAACAAATACTATTTTAATTGACAAACTTACTCCTAATGCTCTGGGTGCGTTAATAGCAGTTTATGAACATAAAATTTTCGTTCAAGGTATCGTATGGAATATCTTCAGTTATGACCAATGGGGTGTTGAATTAGGCAAACAATTGGCGGGTACAACTTTAAAAGATATAGAAGGTTCACAGATTAGCAATCATGATAGTTCAACAATACAACTTTTGAACTTTTTTAAGGACTAAACTGCGACTTTTACAATTCTTAACAAAGTTTAATAACTTCGTTTCAATTTTCACGTTTCTTACTAATTTAATGTTAAATTTAGTCGTTACAAAAACATAACATTCTCTTAATGCCACTCAAGAGAAAAAACAACATTTTTGAAGCTTAAAAGAAAACTAACAAACACTAGAACAAATGAAAAAAATCTACATCGCAATGGTTGCATTTTTTATGACAGCTATTGCATTTTCACAAGGAGTTACAACATCGTCAATTGGCGGTCAGGTAACAGATAATGCAGGTGAACCTCTGCTGGGTGCAAATATTGTAGCCTTACATACCCCTTCGGGAACAACCTATGGAGCTATAACTGATTTTGACGGGTATTATCGAATCTCAGGTATGCGTGTTGGGGGACCTTATACCATAACCTTAACTTATGTCGGATTTAATGATGACGTGAGGGAAAATGTATTTCTTGACCTGGGTCAAAGGGCAAGAATAAATTCAAAAATGTCTGAATCTGCCACGGCTTTAGACGAAGTAATTGTTACCGCTACAGGCAATAGCAATAAAACGGGGACTGAAACAAATATTTCTGAAAGGGATATTGCTACTATACCGGCGGCCTCAAGATCAATTGCTGACTTTGTTAGAATTACACCTCAAGCTCAGATAACAGAGGGTAACGATGGTTTTTCTATTTCACTTGCAGGTCAAAATAACAGGTACAACGCTATTTATATTGATGGTGCCGCTAATAACGATGTCTTTGGATTGGCCGGTTCAGGTACCAATGGTGGTCAAACGGGTGTAAATCCATTTTCTGTAGATGCGATTGCTTCTTTTCAAGTTAATATCGCGCCTTTTGATGTAAAGCAATCTGGTTTTTCAGGTGGATCAATTAATGCGATTACAAGATCAGGTTCTAATGAGTTTGAAGGTTCGGTCTATGGTTTTACAAGAAATCAGAGCCTAGTAGGCAAAACACCACCATCATTAGTTGGCGATGGCGAAGAAAGAGAAAAGGTCGATGATTTCAATGCGACAACTTATGGACTACGAATTGGTGGTCCAATAGTTAAAGATAAATTATTCTTCTTTTTGAATTATGAGCGTCAAGATGAAGAGGTTCCACAACCATTTAACTTTAGCAACTATACCGGGCGTTCTTCAGAGGCTGATTTAGCGAACTTGAGTAGCTTTTTACAATCCACGTATGGCTATGACCCGGGCATTTTTGATAATAATACAAGAACGTTAGAGAGTAATAAGATTACTGCAAAAATTGATTGGAATATCAACGAAGACCATAAGTTGTCACTACGCCACGGCTATGTTGGTGCAGATAATTTAGAAGCTAGAAATTCTGGAAATGGAAATATTGGTTTTATCAATGGTTCTGAGGCCTTCATTTCGAACACAAACTCTACCGCAATAGAATTGAATTCTAGTTTTGGAAGTAAATTTTCAAATAATTTTATTTTTACATACACAGCTGTTCGTGATGATCGTGATCCTTTTGGACAAGAGTTTCCTACGGTTGATATTCAAGATGGTGGTGGGACAATTTCTTTCGGTTCTGAACCTTTTTCAACAGCTAACTTGTTAAATACCGATTTGACGACCATAACTAATAATTTTGAAATATATTCTGGAAAACACGCTATTACCATAGGTGCTAACTTAGAATTTGCAAGCATAAAAAATCTGTTTTTCGCTTTTAACTTTGGTGATTATACATTTGAAGATCAATTTGATGATGATGGTAATCTTTTATCTTCAGGGCTTAATCAATTTTTAACGGGTGAAAATGCTGATGTGTATCAGCATGGGTATTCTCTAGTAGGTGACGGAATTAATGGGGATGAATCTGCAGGTTCTGCAGATTTTAAAACTTTTCAAGCAGGGTTTTATGTACAAGACGATATTCAATGGACAGATAATTTCAGAACAAGTCTTGGATTAAGAGTAGATATACCTTATTGGGAAGATGGCTCAGTAAATGATGATTTCAATACTCGTACTGTTGGCTTATTGGAAGCCGAAGGTAAAGACTTGCAAGGAGCAAGGGTGGGTCAAGGTATTAAAGGAGTTACCCATTTTGCACCTAGACTTGGATTTAATTGGGACGTCAATGGTGATAGAACAACGCAAGTTCGTGGTGGTATAGGAGTCTTCACATCAAGGTTGCCATTGGTATGGCCAGGTGGAACATATAATAATAATGGTATAACAGGAGGTTTTAATTTTGAATTTGGACAACCCTTTGTTGCTGATGTAAATAATCAATTTGAAGACCCTTTGCCAGGTTCAGGAGGAGTAGGCGGAAATATTGATTTATTGTCTTCAGACTTTAAATTACCTCAGGTAACCAAATATAACATTGCTATTGACCAACAACTTCCATGGTGGAATCTTATAGGGTCAATCGACTTCTTATATACAGACGTAATTTCAGATATTTATTATGAAAACTTGAATTTGAGAGGCCCTGTTGGGAACTATTCTGGGGCGGATAATCGTCCATTTTATGATAGAGGAGATGAAATTGATGACACCTATGGTAGAATCATTTTAGCATCCAATACTAATGAAGGTGATGCAACAAACTTAACCTTTACTTTAAGAAAGCCTTTTGAAAATGGGTTTTCAGGTCAGATATCCTATACGTATGGAGAGTCAAATAAAATCTTTGATGGTACTTCATCACAAAACAGTTCTCAATGGCGAAACATTCAAACCGTAAATGGTAAGAACTCAAACATTCCAGTATCACGATCTGATTTTGCTTTGGGGAATAGAATTTTCGCAAACTTTTCATATCAACTCAGCTGGAGTGAAAAGGTTAAAACAACTTTTGGCCTATCATATGATGGATCGCAAAGTGGACCATACAGCTTTACGTATAGAGAAGGAAGAGACTTATTAAATGATGATTCTAGAGACAATGCCTTAATATACATACCTGCAAATGCAAGTGAAATTCAATTCTCTGGTGATGATGCTGAGCAAGCTGCGCAATGGCAACGTTTAGATACATTTATCAATAGTATTGACTATTTAAACGAGAACAGAGGCGAATATGCAGAACGAAATGCAATAAGAGGGCCATGGAGTCATATTGTAGATTTAAAAATTCTACAAGACTTCTCGTTTAATGTGGGAGACAAGCTGCATACGTTTCAGATATCAGCAGATATCTTTAATTTCACCAATCTTTTGAATTCAGATTGGGGACAAAGAAAGTTTATCAGCGGTAATGTGAGTCCTTTGCAAACGGTTTCTACTGATGCTACTCCGGTGTTTTCAATAAATGATGGTGATGTTAATGCTGATGGAACACCTAATATTGAGCAGTTAGATGATTTTGGTTTACAATCATCAAGATGGCAAGCCCAGTTAGGGTTGAGATATAGCTTCTAACAAAAAGAAGTTTAGTAAAGAACCCTGACTACTATGTCAGGGTTTTTTTATGCCCAAAATTCATTACATTTAAATACTAAATAATTCATATCATGTACGAAACTATACAGCCTATTCATTCCTACATTGCCTATGTCGCTTTAGCTATATTAATCTTAGCGGTTTTAAATGCCTTAAGTGGTTGGCTAGGTAATAAAATGTTTACACCAGAAAAAGACTTTCGATTAAGCCTTTTTGCGCTGATTTTATCGCATATCATGTTGTTGATAGGGTTGATACTCTTTTTTGTCTCTCCAAGTGGTCTGAATGCCATTCAAGAGTTAGGTATGGGCGGTATGACCTCAGCGTCTCGACTTCTCGCAGTTGAGCATCCTTTTACAAATATTTTGGCCATTGTATTGATAACCATTGGTTGGTCAAGGCACAAGAAGTTTATTGAAGGCAATAAGAAATTCAAAAGCATCGCCATTTTTTATGGATTAGGGTTGCTTTTGATTCTAAGCCGTATTCCGTACGGGCAGTGGTTTAATTAAATAAAGAATTTAATGTCATTCCCGCACCTGAGGTGCCCCTAAGCTTAAAGAGTTTCAGCAGGCAAAAGTGAGAATCTTTTTTAATAATTAGATAATGAACAAAATGAACAAAATCTTATTCCTAACGGCGATTCTATTTGCAACTAGTATAGCAGCTCAAAAGTCTCTTTTTAATGGAGAAAACCTAGATGGATGGACAATTTATGGTACAGAAAAATGGTATGTAGAAGATGGTCTTTTAGTATGCGAAAGTGGGCCAGATAGAGGCTACGGGTATTTAGGAACAAATGAACATTATAAAAACTTTGAATTATCGGTTGATTTTAAGCAAGAAGCGAACGGCAATAGCGGCATTTTTATTCGTTCAACAATTGAGGGAACAAAAATTAGTGGTTGGCAGGTTGAGGTAGCACCTCCTGGAAGCAATTCGGGTGGCGTGTATGAATCTTATGGTCGTGGCTGGCTTATAAAACCTGATCCAGATAAAGACAAGGCGCTAAAAATGGGCGAATGGAATACCATGAAAATTCGAGTAGATGGCGATACCATTAACTCGTGGTTAAATGGCACTGAAATGATTACCCTTACAGATGAAAAAATTGGTGCGGGTGAAGGTTCAGTTGCACTTCAAATTCATGATGGGGGTGGTATTAAGGTAAGATGGAGAAACCTTATGATCACTGAACTTCAATAGGTCAGAAGCAATTAACGTATTTAAGAGATGTAATTTAGGCGAGACATGTTCTTGCATAACTTTATTATGTTAAAATTCAATTAAGTAAGAAAAAACCTACAAAATTGTTTATTTTTGGGTTATTGGTTAATAATAGTAGTTTGATACCCAATTGGCTGCAACCTGTTTCCCCCTACTATTTGCTATGTGTAAAGGATGTACGCATAAGGTGCAGCCAAAAGGGTATTTAATCACATTCTTGTTTGCTACGATGCCTTTATGGCGTATTGAATTTCTAGCATTTGAAAAAACCTTGATGATATAAATAAACCTAAGATTTCATTTTCTTTATCAAATGCATATACACCGGAAGATGATCTGAATACCCACCAATATAGCTGCCGCCGGCATAAGTTCGTAAAGGGTATCCCTTATATCGACCACCTGGGTCTAACAAATAAGTCGGATTATATACTCCCGCTTTCCAGAAACTATAATTGTCTTTAGAATTACTTATTAAATTACTGGTGAAATAGATTTGGTCAAATAGGTTCCATTTATCCCGATAGGCTAAAGAACCGATTCCCTTTTTGAAAAGTTTTTCAAATGGATTGTAAAGTACGATCACTTCCTGATTCTTATTATTCCCTTTCGTTTTCAGTACTTTTTTTAAGCTTTCATCTATTGGGTCGTCGTTGAAATCTCCCATGCTAATTATCTTGGCATTTATATCGAGTCGCTGAATGGAATCTATTATTTTTTTATTGAGTTTTGCAGCGGCTATTCTATTGGGTTTACTGCGTGCTTCGCCTCCACTTCTTGAAGGCCAATGGTTTACAATAATATGAATTGGCTCATCGCCTAAATAGCCACTCACTACAAGTTGATCTCTTGTATAATCTCGAAAGCCTTTATCATCATTTATTAATAATCTGTGACTTTTAAAGGTGTTGACTATAAAGGAGTTTTTTCTGTATAACAGTGCAACATCAATACCTCTTTCATCTGGTGAATCAAGATGAACTATGCCATAATCCTTTTCCCTTAGGTTTTTATGATTCACTAAATCTTCAAGAACACCCTTATTTTCTATTTCACAAATGCCAATA
>CAZKQM010000107.1:0-7703 GCA_964554895.1 uncultured Maribacter sp.
ACACATCCCTATTTCTACCTATACAATCAACTATCCTGAACTCAACAGAACCTTAGCAATTAATTTTGAAACTGAGTTTCCACATACCATAGAAAGTTGGTCTGATAAAGGCAAAAGTGGTTTTGGTAAAAATGCAAAACAAATGGTCTCAACAGGCACTCGTATTAAAACAATTAAATCGAAATACTGGCGTCAAAATAGCAATCGTTTTTTAAGTTTAAGAGACAGTTTAGGTCTATAAGTGTATGGAAGAATTTTTTAGAACCAATTCAAGTGAACTACTCAGCACCCTTATAGTTGTAGTTACTATAATTTTGATCCGATTTATTAGTCAAAAAACGGTACGAAGAATTGGCCGAATTAATAACTTTTTTAAAGGACGAACACTCCTGATTTCGAGGTACGTCTCCATTTTACTGATTTTTCTAGGTGTTATTGGGCTGATTATTGTCTGGGGTGTAAATTTTACTGAGATTGCCCTACTCTTTTCTTCAGTTTTTGCCGTGCTAGGCGTTACCTTAGTTGCACAATGGTCTATCATCAGTAACATCACGGCCGGTGTTATTCTGTTCTTCTCGTTTCCGTTTAAAATAGGTGATAAAATAAGGATAATGGATAGTGACATTATGGATGTCAACTTGAAAGATTCTGGTGTTTTTATAATTGAGAATATCACAGCGTTTCATGTACATTTGAGAAAATCAAACGGTTCATTAATGACGTATCCGAATAATTTAATGCTTCAAAAAGGAATCTCTTTAATTGAAACATATGAAGGCGATTGACACAATGCCTAACAGCTTGTTAAAAACATAGAATCCGCTACTAATTGAACTTTAACTTTTATCTTTGAGTACAACACCTAATCAATATGACGCGAAATAAATGGGTCTTAACGACCACACTATTCTTAATTTTGAACCTTGCAACGGCTCAAAAAGTGCAGAAACAGACCTCCTCAGAAGTATATCACGCGCTACAAAAATTGAATTTTTTAGGTTCAGCACTGTACATTGCAGCGCATCCTGATGATGAAAACACGAGACTTATCTCTTACCTTTCAAATAACACCAAGGCAAGAACCGGATACCTGTCTCTTACCAGAGGCGACGGAGGTCAAAATTTAATTGGTACTGAATTAAGAGAACTTTTAGGCGTTTTGAGAACACAAGAACTATTGGCGGCAAGAGGTGTTGATGGCGGACAACAGTTTTTTACGCGTGCCAATGATTTTGGCTATTCAAAACATCCTGACGAAACCTTAGAAATATGGAATAAATCTGAAGTCTTGGGTGATGTAGTACGTATTATAAGAACATTCAAACCCGATGTTATTGTAAATCGTTTCGACCACCGGTCTCCAGGTACAACACACGGGCATCATACTTCATCAGCCATGTTAAGTGTTGAAGCTTTTGATTTAGTCAATGATCCCAACGCCTACCCCGAGCAACTTAAATCAACCTCAACCTGGAAACCCGAACGCCTATTTTTCAATACTTCTTGGTGGTTTTATGGTAGTCAAGAAAAATTTAAAAATGCCGATAAAACTAATTTACTAAGTATGGATGTTGGTATTTACTACCCCAGCTTAGGCATTTCAAATAATGAAATAGCCTCAATAGCAAGTAGCCAACATTTATGTCAAGGTTTTGGCAGATTATCAACCAGGGGTAATCAACCTGAATATATTGAACTTCTAAAAGGTACCTTGCCAAAAAACAAGGACAATGTTTTTGACGGAATCAATACCACTTGGTCACGTGTTGAAGGGGGGCAGCAAATTGGTGCTATTTTGAACAAGCTTGAAAAAGACTTTAATTATGCGAATCCTGCTATTCATTTGCCTGAACTTTTAAAAGCGCACCAATTAATAAGTAGCTTAAATGACCACCACTGGCGAAGCATAAAAAAAGAAGAAATTGAAAGCCTTATTCTTTCGGTTACAGGCTTGTATTTAGAAGCTTCAGCCACTGAATCGTATACAAACCCAGGTACTACTGCTACGATTAAAATTGAAGTCCTTAACCGCAGTCAAGCGGCGATGAGCTTAAAAACAATTCAGATTCTTGAAGCAAACTCTAGCGTAAATCCGTCAGTTAGTCTTGACTACAATGAGAAAAAGAATTTTGACCTTGATGTTGTAATTGCTGACGATTTGAAATATACAAATGCCTACTGGTTGAATGAAAAAGGTTCTTTAGGGATGTATGAGGTAAAAGATAAAAACCTAATTGGCAAACCAGAAACGCCTCGTGCTTTTAATGCTCTTTTTACCATAGATTTTGACGGATACACTATTGGCTTCAAAAAGCCGGTAGTTCATAAGTACGCGCGTAGAGATAAAGGAGAACTGTACCAGCCTTTTGAGATATTACCTGAGGCCACGGCCCGTTTTGATGACAAAGTTTTAATTTTTGCTGACGGTCAATCAAAAGAAATTCCGATTACCATAAAGGCCCATCAAGACAATTTAAAAGGAGAAGTGCAATTTTGCTTTTCTGAAGGATGGACGGTTGACCAAGAAACAAAACCTTTTGAAATTGCCAACAAGGGCGATGAACAAAAATTGATTTTCAAACTGACCCCGCCGGCTCATGAAGATGAAAGTTATATCTCGCCTATTATCAAGGTAAATGGTAAACAAATTTCTAAAGAATTAATAACCATTGCCTATGACCATGTCCCAACACAATCCGTTTTACTGCATTCCGAAGCTAAAGTGGTTCGTTTAAATATAGATCGCGTTGGGCAAACTATTGGGTATATTATGGGTGCTGGCGATGCTATTCCTACAAGCTTAAAACAAATAGGTTACAACGTTGAACTCATCAACCCTACTGACATTCAAAAAGGAAATCTAGAGCATTTCGATGCTGTGGTCGTGGGTATTCGTGCTTATAATGTTCTTGAAGAATTGAAATTTAAGCAAAAGCACTTATTTGATTATGTAGAGAAGGGCGGCACTATGATTGTACAGTACAATACCGCTGGGCGCCGTGATAATCAATTTAAAGAAATTGCCCCCTACCCAATTAAATTATCACGAGAACGTGTAACTGATGAAAACTCAGAGGTTTCTATTCTGGCGAAAAATCATTCGCTTGTCAATTTTCCTAACAAAATAATAGAAAGTGATTTCGATGGATGGGTTCAAGAAAGAGGATTGTATTTTCCGAGTGAGTGGCATACTGCTTTTACACCCATTCTATCTATGAAAGATAAAGGAGCTAAAAGTGCTTCGCAAGGAAGTCTTATCGTTGCAAAATACGGTAAAGGAAACTATATCTATACAGGGCTAAGTTTTTTCAGAGAATTACCTGCAGGAGTTCCCGGAGCGTATAAACTCTTCGCAAATATGGTTTCATTAGGAAAAGAAAAAATAGAAAAAAGTAAAATCAAAGGCTAAAAATGAATGATAAATTGAATTGGAAAAAGGAATATTCAGTGGTTCTAATTTTGAATATCATGTATGTTGTAATTTTTGCCTACATCATGTTTTCTTTCGCTTAATATGGAGACTTTAGATTGGATTATTCTCATTGGAACACTAGTATTTATAGTTTCTTACGGGGTTTGGAAAACTCGAGGCGACAGTAGTGCTACCGATTTTATTAAAGGCGGTAATCATGTAAAATGGTGGACAATTGGGTTGTCAGTCATGGCCACCCAGGCAAGTGCGATTACCTTTCTCTCTACCCCTGGTCAGGCCTTTCATGACGGTATGGGCTTTGTGCAGTTTTACTTTGGCCTTCCTATAGCCATGGTGGTCATCTGCCTTGTATTTATCCCCATTTATCACAAACTAAAGGTGTATACTGCCTACGAGTTTTTAGAAAATCGATTTGACTTAAAAACGCGAACCCTTGCAGCTATTTTATTTTTAATACAAAGAGGATTGGCGGCAGGTATTACAATTTTTGCACCCGCAATTATTTTATCTGCTGTGCTGGACTGGAATTTGACAACGCTTAATATCTTAATAGGACTCTTGGTCATTATATACACCGTTTCAGGTGGTACAAAAGCAGTGAGTGTGACTCAAAAACAACAGATGTTTATCATACTGACGGGAATGTTTATTGCCTTCTTTTTCATTCTTGGGTATTTACCAGATACAATCAATTTTACCAAAGCGCTTAAAATTGCAGGTGCAAGTGACAAATTGAACATACTCGACTTTAGTTTAGACACCCAAAGTAGATATACATTTTGGAGTGGCATTACTGGGGGACTCTTTCTTGCCTTGTCTTATTTTGGAACCGATCAGAGTCAAGTACAACGCTATTTATCAGGCAATTCTATTCGTGAAAGCCAGTTAGGGCTAGTATTTAACGGTATTTTAAAAATTCCGATGCAATTTTTTATTCTTTTAGTTGGAGTCATGGTTTTTGTCTTTTATCAATTCAATGCATCACCAGTTCACTTTAATCCTGAGGCAACTAAAAAAATAATGAAAACTGAGTATGCTGAAGATTTTCAATTGTTGCAAAAGAATCTTGATGGGCTTTTAATTGACAAGCGAATTGCTCAAAATGAGTTCGCTGCCGCCTTAGATTTAAAAGAATACAATACCATTGAGTCTGCTAAATCAACTATCAAAGCCATAAATGAAAAAGAGGCATTAACCCGTGCTGCTGCTAAAGATATCATTAAAAAGTCAGGATTAAAAGTTGAAAAAAATGACAAAGATTATGTGTTCATACATTTTATCTTAACCAAATTACCAAAAGGACTTATTGGCCTTTTATTAGCTGTTATTTTGTCGGCAGCAATGTCATCAACTGCCTCTGAGTTGAATGCCTTAGGAACGATTACAGCGCTTGATTTATATCAAAGAAATAAGGCTACTGAAATTACGGACAAACAAAATGTTTTAGCATCGAAATGGTTTACGTTGCTTTGGGGTGTAATCGCTATAGGTATTGCTTGTGTTGCACATTTAGCAGAAAATTTAATTCAGCTCGTCAATATTATTGGAAGTATCTTCTATGGTAATGTTTTGGGTATCTTTTTAATTGCATTCTTCATTAAATATGTCAAAGGTAATGCTGTGTTCATAGCTGCTATTATTACACAGATTATTGTTTTGATTGGTTTTGACCAAGATTGGATGTCGTATTTATGGCTTAATGCTTTTGGTTGCGGTTTGGTTATTATAATCGCATTAATTCTTCAAGTATTTGACAATACCTTAAACCGAGCCATACCTGAAGAATTAGAGGATATTGGCGACAAATAAAAGCTAAAAAAAGCCCGCTTAGTAGCGGGCTTTCTAATTTTATTATTCCAAAACTTACATTCCGCCCCACTCTTTGATGGAATCTGTATTCAGCTTCACGTAATCATTGTTACCCGCAGCTTTAGCACCTTCTAAAGATTTTTTAGCCGTTGCAATAGCAGCCTTCTTATCGCCAGATTTTGCTTGAATTAAAGATTGCTGACGTAGTTGCCAGAAACGAGGTTCTTCAATCATTGACATGGCTTTATTCATCCACTCATTAGCCTTCGCAATATCTTTTCCTTCACTTGAGTAATATACAGCCGCCGTATAATAATCATTGGCAGTAGCACCTCCTAAAACTCTGCTAATATTCTTTTCAACCGCAGCATCAGTACCTACTTCAATAGGAATAGCTACATAGGTGTTCTCCCATATAATACCCAAATTAGCTGAGTTACTTTTTAAATCATCAATAGTAATGGTAAAGGTCTCCACCGCCATTTCAATAGGCCAAACTTTTACTGTTGTTTTTGCAACAACTTTTGAATCATCCCATTCTCGTGGTGTTCCACCGCCTTCAGTATCTGTATAAAATAAGATTTCCCAGTTGGCTTTACCAGGTTTTGAAAACATTGAGTATGTTCCTGCTTTTACCTCTTGACCAGCAATTTTGACATCCTTATCAAAAGAAACCAAGGTATAGCCATTAGCACCCGTTCTCCATAATTTATCAAAAGGAACCAAGTCGCCAAAAATAGTTCTGCCTCGCACTGAAGGTCTTGAATATTCAACGGTTACTTCAGTCAAACCAACGGTTTGCATGATTTTAGCAGCCGGGCTCGGCGCTGGTGTCATAATTTGCGCCTCAACGGCAACGGTCAGTAAAACCGCAACTAAGAAAGTGGTTATTTTTTTCATTTTTAACATATTTTGTGTTTCACAAAACTAGACATAAACCCAACTTATATTTGTTAAGAAATTCTTAAAAGTAAGTGTATAAAAGTACTTTTTATTTCGAAAATGCTCTTGAAATTCTACTATCATCGCTTAAAAAAAAGGTCAAATAATAAACCGCATTACTTAGTGTAGAAATATCAATCGAATTATTTTCTATTTCAGCACCTATTCTAAATTGAAGTAATTGTCCTCTAGCGTTATGAATAGCACGACCTTCAATAGTTTGATCCGTAGTAAATTCATATTCTAATATATTCGATCCATAGGTTCTAAAAAGTAACAAACCCTCATCTTTTGGTTCGGGTTCAGGTTCTGGTTCAGTTATTGAATCGGTAGTATCAAATGAAAATAATTTTTGCTCTAGAGTAATTGTGGGGGTATTTCTTGTGAAAAACTCTGAAGACACGTAAAACGTATTCTCATCAGAAAAGGCAATGCCCTCTATTTGTGCAAAATTGACATCAAAGACATTTTGTTCGACCGGGCCCCGAAAGATTTCTGAGTTTGTTGCGCTTTCTATACGTACAATAAACGGACTCAAGATAGGCGTATACCCAATCAAATAAATGAGATCAGTGGCCGTATTATAGGTTGCTCCTGTAATCAATCCGTTTACATCAAAACTATCAAGACGCTGAGCAGTATGAGCGCCAGGAGTATCAGGTATCGCATAGCCTACTGTGCCCTGTGTTTGCCATTGTTTTGTAAAAAGGACTAATTGATCATCACGCCAAATAAAGGCTTCTGCATCATAATCACTAAAACCCATCTCTGAAAAATTTGTTTGATCTTCATAAGTAAAATTGATTTTTTCAGCACTAACTTCTTCAGACTGCTCATATTCTTGTTTAGCAATTCTATAAATAGCCAAATCTTGTCGAGTACCTAAATTATTTCCAAAATCGCCAATGTAGATGTGGGTATCGTCTTGAGTAATATCTTCCCAATCAATGTTTTCAGCATTTAAAATACTAACGGTACGCGTTACTTGAAGTGAGGTGGTGTCAATTTCAAATAATTGAGCGGAATTACCAGAATCATTGTGTGTGATTAATTTTCCGTTGTAGAAAATGAGTCCTGAAGACTCCGAAATATCTATGGGTAAATTTCCCAATTCACGCAGGTTTTGTTGTCCGTACGCCAAGGCATTATAGCAGATGAAAAATCCGATAAGTAAAAGACGGTGCATAGATGCTAAATATTTCGAAAATTACAAAATCCTATCTGTTCCTTAGAAAATAATAGACAAAGAACGCTTTTTTGATATTGATGGTGGTCTAAGCCAAGATACGGCATGTGCTAAAATCCTGAATCGGTCAACGCGATGACGTATAGATTAGGTTAACACGAATGAAATTCCTTTAAAATAATCTCAAAACTACCCGAAATAGAAGTTAGAAAATGTTAATTGAAATACTCAGGATCAGAAATTAGAAGTGCTGATCCTGAGAAGGGGGGTTGACTGAAAAGAGTTCTTAGCAAGGTGTAATCTGCTAGAAACGGTAAACGATGTTGAACCCTA
>CAZKQM010000108.1:0-7431 GCA_964554895.1 uncultured Maribacter sp.
CAAATGACGCAAACTGCTGCCGATGCTGTTAAACAATTGGTAGAAAGTAAAAATGTAGCGAATCTTTATGCCAAAAATCTTAAAGAAATAGATAAAGAAAAATACAAAGACCAAATTAAAGCATCTAAAAAAATAGTGAAGGCTATTGATTCAGTTGTAGCCTTATATTTAGGTAAAGTTGACAAAAGACAGGGTATTACCAGAAACCCAGAAATTAATGTCATGCAGCGTATTGGCAATGCGGGCCGCTATGCAGCTACTAGAAAAAGTGGCTTAACAGAAACTGAGAACAAATTAATAGAATTTGCAGAAACTGATTTAAAAAGTGCCTTGAATAAAACCAATGCCTTTTTTAATGAAAAATGGAAGGCCTATCGTGAAAAAATAGAGGCTCTTGAAGTTTCGCCTTTTAAAGAAATAAAACAATTTTAATATCCATTCAAAATGGATGTCTATTTTAGACTTTTGAAGTTAACTTAAAATAAGTCGTAGATAAATGAAAAAAACGCTTTTACTGTTTGCCCTAATTTTTATGAGCTCAAATTTATCTGCACAAGAAATTGGTGATGACACTCTGGGATCTTGGTATATGTATTTTGGCACGAATAAAGTTTCTGAAAAACTGAGTATTCATTCTGAAGCACAGTTTAGATATTTTGAGAATGCCAAAAACTTCAATCAATTGTTACTGAGAACGGGTTTGAATTATCATATCAATTCGAATGCAATTGCAACTTTGGGATATGGTTTTATAGAAACTGATAGTTCTTTTGAAGAAATAGCCAATGAAATTAATGCAATGGAACACCGAATTTTTCAACAATTCATTTTAAAGAATAAAGTTGGTGAATTTAAATTTGAACACCGGTATCGCATAGAACAGCGTTTCATTAATTTTGGGGATAGTAATGATACACAACATAGAGCGCGATATCGCTTACAAGTGACCCTACCCTTAACTGATATTTTCTTTTTGAATTTTTATGATGAAATATTCCTAAACCTTCAGGGCAGTGTTTATGGTCAAAACCGATTATATGGCGCCTTAGGTGTTAATGTTACTGAAGACCTCAGTGTTCAAGCCGGATTTTTAAAAAACCATTTTCCCTCGGCTAATTTTAATCGCCTTCAGTTAGGAGTTATTTGGAATACCGACTTACGAAAAAAGAAAAATCCCGCGACCAAATAATACAATTTGAAGTTGCTAGGGCTGGTATAAAAAACAACCCATATGAACGTAGAAAAAATAGTCTTTCAAAACAAAGAAGGCCAAAATTTATCAGGAAGGCTTGAATTACCTACCAATCAGCATCCGCATAATTTTGCCATATTCGCGCACTGTTTTACATGTACCAAAAATTTATCGGCTGTAAAAAACATTGGTCGAGCCTTAACTGCCAAAGGATTTGGAGTACTACGATTTGATTTCACAGGATTAGGAGAAAGTGAAGGAGATTTTGAAGACACCAATTTTTCAGGTAATGTAGAAGATTTGATAGCGGCCTCTGATTATCTAACAGAAAATTATCAAGCCCCTACCCTTTTGATTGGGCATTCATTAGGCGGTGCAGCTTCAATTTTTGCGGCTTCTAAAATTGAATCTATCAAAGCGGTTGCCACAGTTGGGGCACCTTCAAACCCAAAACACGTTCAACATTTATTGCATAGTGGTATTGATGAAATTAATGCTACAGGACAAGCGGTCATTAATTTAAGTGGACGTGATTTTACCATAAAAAAGCAATTCATTGATGATTTAGAAACCAAATCATTACCCGATACGGCTAAAAATTTGGATAAAGCTTTATTGGTCATGCATTCGCCTCAAGATACCACTGTGGGTATTAAAAACGCTGAAGAAATCTATATCTCAGCAAAACACCCAAAGAGCTTTGTTTCTTTAAATAATGCCGATCACTTACTCATGAATCGCAAAGATTCAATCTATGTAGGCGAAGTAATTGCGAGTTGGGCGACACGCTATTTAGATACGCCTAAGGCCGAAAGATTAAATTCACAACATCAAGTGGTGGCTAGCTTAGATGCTGAAGATGGTTTTACTACGGCAATGAAAATGGGAAGACATTTGATTACTGCCGATGAGCCTATTTCATTTGGCGGAAATGATTTTGGTCCTTCGCCCTATGAATTAGTTTCTGCTGGCTTATCGGCTTGTACAGCAATGACCGTTCAGATGTATGCCAAAAGAAAAAAATGGCCTGTAGAGAATGTTGAAGTCCATACTTCATACTCAAAAACACATGCTGAAGATTGCGAAAACTGTGAAGAAGTTGGGGCTAAAATTGATACCTTTCATAGAGAAATAAAACTCAGTGGAAACTTAGACGAAAAACAAAAAGCGCGTTTACTGCAAATAGCTGACAAATGCCCTGTTCACAAAACTTTGCACAATGATACGCAAGTTATTACCAAAATTATCGAGGGCTGAGAATCTACTAAAAAATTGGGCAATATTTGATATGACGTTCAATATTATGTAACTTTCACAGATACTAACAAACCCATTTCCGTTTATTCGGGAATAAAAAATAAATAACACAAGTATGAAAACCATAAAATTAATTGCAATAAGCGTATTGATGACTACAGCATTTAGTTGTAAAGATTTTAAAGAAGGATTTAAACGAGGTATGGAAGATGCAAAGGCTGAGGCTGAAGCAGCTAAGGAAATGAAAGAAAAAGAAATGGCGGTTGAAAGTATTACCTTCAAAATGGAAGCCAAGAGTGAAAGTAATGTTACCGGAGAGGTTACTTTTACTGAAGATGCGGGTACTGTGGCTATGACGGCAATGCTTACTGGTTTAACTAGCGGTGAACATGCTATTCATATTCACGATAAGGCAGATTGTTCTTCAGCGGACGGAAAATCTACAGGCGGACACTGGAATCCTACAAATACGCCACACGGCAAATGGGGTGCTGAAGAGGGTTATCACAAAGGCGATATTGGAAACTTCATGGCAGATGCCGATGGCAAGGCCACAGTAACTTTTTCAACTGATCAATGGTGTATTGGTTGTGATGATGAAACCAAAAATATCGTTGGTAAAGGGGTTATTGTTCATCAAGGTGTTGATGATTATACCTCTCAACCCAGTGGTGCTGCAGGTTCTAGAGTTAGCTGTACAGGTATAATTCAATAAAGTAGTTAAACAGAATCAAAAATATAAAAGGCTGCCAGAAGGCAGCCTTTTATATTTGAATTAGATGAAAATTTCTATTAAATAGAAATACTACAACTTTAAGCATTAACCGACTTAAAAATTTTATCAGCGCTTATATTAGAAAGTGGCTTATCAAAATAGCCACGCACTAAGGGGTGCTTTTTTGCATACTCACGATCTTTACTTTTTGCAAAAGACGAAAGCACATACACATTAACCTTGTCAGCCCATCCCACTAGCTTACCGACTTCAGATAAAAAATCCCACCCATCCATTTGTGGCATAACGATATCTAAAAGAATAATATTCGGAATATCATTACCCTTATCCAAGCATTCTTTGAATTTATCAAGGCAAGAAATAGCACCATCAAAACTCTTCACAGTGGCCTCTTTGTTCGCTTGACGAATACAATATTCCGTTGAAAATTGCGAAACTAAATCATCATCTACAATCCATACTTTTAATACCATACTATCTACTTATTCGTAAAGCAAGATAATAATTATTCATACTATTTTCAATGAACTAAATTTTCATGAGCAAAAATCAGAACTAGATCAGTAAATCATTATTCTACTGTATCGTCAATTTAAAAGACACTTTTTTTGTAATTTTGCGGCTAAATTTTGGGAGCCAATCTCTACCTACAAAAGCACTGATGCAGAAAATATTTGCACTTAAAAAAATAACCCTTACTTCATTTATAATACTAGGTATATGCGCTTCTGCTCTGCTATTCAACCTAAAATTTTCATTCGATTTTAATCAATTTTTTCCTGAAGGTGATGAAGATTTAATTTTTTATCAAGAATTCATCAAGGATTTTGGTGTAGATGATAGTTTTATGCTCGTTGCCATTGAAAATGAAGGTGGTGTTTTTGATGCCGATTTTTTAAAGCGATTCAATGAGGTTTCTGTGGCTTCAAAAAAACTTCCATACGTTACTGAAAATCAATCTTTAACAACTCTTTTTTATCCTATAAAAACATCTTTTGGGTATACGAGAATTCCTATTATCCATATTGATAATCCTGAAAAATATGAGAAAGATTGGGCTAAAATCAAAGAAGATGGTCTTTTTGTGAATGCCCTTATTGATGAAAATGCTCATTCTTTAATTCTTTCTCTTGAAACCAAAGATGCACTTGATTATGAGCAAAGTGTCATTTTTCTCAAAGCACTTCGAGGCTTACTTAAAGAAAATAATTTAAATGATTACCATTTAATCGGCCGAACCTTTTTCTACGAATCATTAGTTGAATTAGAAAAAGAAGAGCTTATCAAAACCACCTCAATTGGTCTATTCTTAGTCTTGATTATTCTGACTTTAGTGTATCGTAGAATTTCTATAATTGCCATATCGCTCTCGTCAATTACGCTAGGTTTAATCTTATTTTTAGGTATTCTTTCTCTTTTTGGCAAAGAACTAAACTCTCTCGCTGTCTTCTACCCTATTCTCATGCTGATTGTTGGTACCTCTGATGTCATTCACATTATGGATGACTACCTCGGTAAATTAAGTAAGGGCGTTGAAAAAAATAGTGCTATGGTCACAACCCTTAAAGAAGTAGGTATTTCTACATTCTTAACATCAGTGACCACTGCTATAGGTTTTGCCTCATTATTAACCTCAAAATCAAGTGTGGTTAGTGGGTTTGGCATCGATTCTGCTTTAGGTGTTTTAATTGCATTTATTACTATTATCGGCTTTACATGTTCATTATTACTACTAGTTAATAAGGATAAATTACTACCTAAGAAAAAACCAACTAAAACTTGGGAAAACAATCTATTACGAGTCAACCTATTTACCAAAAAATTTCCTCGGAGTATCTTAATTACCAGCCTCGTATTTTTAGCTGTTTGTGTTTTCTGGATGACCAAGGTTAATACCAATTATCAAATCAAAGAAAGTTTACCTAAAGGAAGTAAAATTGCCGCTGATTTCGAATTCTTTCAAAAAAATTATGCCGGCTTCAGACCTCTACAAGTAGCAATAACCACCGTAGGTCAGCATACTATTACCGACTTTAAGGTAGTACAAGAAATAGAAAAAGTAGTTCAAAAATTACATGCCTTAAAACCAATTAAAAACGTGCAATCGATCACTACTTTTTATAAAGGTATACACAAAGCAAATCATTTAAATAAATCTGAATATTTTAAACTACCTGAAAATGAGGCAATCTTTGAAAAGTACGAAAAACAATTACAAAAAATAGCCCGCAAACCTCTAAAGAAATTTTTGAGTCAAGATGGAAAAAAATCAAGAATAACAAGCACAGTTCTTGATATTGGTTTAGATAGTATTCAAAATGTGTATACCGAATTCAATAGGTTCAGTACCCAACAAATAGATACTAACTTAATTAAGCTCAGACTAACAGGTACGGGAATATTATTAGATAAAAACGCATTTTATGTTAAAGATAGTTTGATAAGCGGCTTATTAATGGGACTGCTATTAGTAGCCATAATCATGGCAATCATTTATAAAAATTTAAAATTGATTTTTATTTCTCTTTTACCAAATATGCTGCCTTTGGTGTTTGCTGCTGCTTTAATAGGATTTCTAGAAATACCTTTAGAAGCAACTATTGCCGTTGTTTTTGCCATTGTTTTTGGCATCGCTGTAGATGACACCATACATTTCTTAGGACGCTATAAAGTGTGCTTAACACAAGGCAAGACCAAAGAAGAAGCGCTAAATATAACATTCAGCGAAACCGGTAGAGCCTTAATTATTACCACGCTTATTTTGTTTTTTGGCTTCATGGTCCTTTTATTTTCAGTGCATACGCCAAGTATAACTATAGGATTATTGGTTAGTGTTACCTTATTATCAGCTCTGGTTTTCGACCTCCTTTTATTACCAGTACTCATTAGAAAATTTTTATAGCAAACAAAAATGCATATTGACTTTGAAGCCTTTGTTTAAAAGAAAACTTTTAAATATATTTTGACGTACTTTGCGCATAAATTTTGATCAAATGAACCCATCAGCATCAGGCTGGATTAACAAATTCGGAGCGATTATTAGTGACTTACCCGAACGCTATCAATCTTTTCAAGACCTTTATAATGGGTTGAAAAAAACTGGTTTTGTGTATGGTATCAATATCAAAGTGCCACGTTTCATTGCGGCTGATCACCAACTTTCAGAAGATGAAAAAGCGAAACTTAATTTGCTTATAGGTCTTTATCATGTATACGGTATCGAAAAAGGTAGTTTTAAGTTCGATACTTTTATTGAAAGTCTATTCGCTTTTTATCAAGATTTAGGAATCAATCAAATTTCTTTTCTCAATAAAATTTTATCTGGTCGTAAAACCTCATCACAGTTAGAAAAACTAATTGATTCAAGGGTTTATTTGGCTGACAATATCATTAGTAAAACCTTTAACAGTATTATTACCAATTCACTTTTATTTATTGATTTACTGCTATTTAAAAGGTATTTACAAAATCAAGAGGACATTAGAGAATATGCCCAACAATTAGAGCATATTGCCATCAATGTGACCTGTCATGCACTAAACTCAAAGGAAAAAGAAAAAAATGATGTGCGTTTAGCACAATTATTTATGTCCTCACTGACTTTTATTGATCAAGAAGAAGAAAATTTTGACGGTGCGTATCGTGATCGCCTTTTGCGAAATTGTTCAATTTGGGAGAATCGCTATTTTTTAGATATTGCTTGTTTGGCAATTTGGGAAGATAAATCTTTAGAGTACAAAGAGTCAGAATTCATCTTCGGTATTGGTAAAGATTTAAGTTTTGAAGAAAAACAAATTCAAAGATCTTTAGAAGAAATTACAACTTTTTTTGAAAAAAACGCAGAGGAAATTCCGTTTTTGAAAGACCAAAATTTGGCAATTCAATTTTATGATAGCATGTCAAAAGTTGTTAATAAATTGATTTTGAGAAATAGTAAACGTCTTCAAAAAGAACTTTCTGAAAGTGCTGAATTAGTTTATTTATTATCACAATCTACACTACGAGATTTGAATAAAGAAGAGAAGAAAAAAGTGCAAGACCAGTTAATTGACATTTTTAAAAGTGTACCTTCTTTGGCGATTTTCTTGTTGCCTGGCGGAGCAGTTTTGATGCCAATTGTGATTGCTTTGATTCCAAAATTACTACCTTCCTCATTTGATGAAAATCGTATAGAAAAAAAGGACTAAAAACCTTAAAAAAGGGACTATAAAAAAAATCTATAGTTCTATTTATTTAGTTAATTATC
>CAZKQM010000109.1:0-7389 GCA_964554895.1 uncultured Maribacter sp.
TTATACAAGATTAAAAAAGTAATAATTTAGAAACTCAGGACTTGCAACAGAGTAGTGTACTGTTACTCATTTATTTTGATTTAAAGGATTTTTTAAAAAATCAACCCAATAACCTTCAAAATTTATAAGAAATATCTTTCTTATTTCAAATAACTTTTAGACCTTTATGTGATTCGTTTTTTTGAGTCCCTATAAACGAATTAAGCCCTATTTCTATCTTAACAGGCTTGTGTTAAGTTTTACTCATAACACAAAAAGGGATACGCATGACTATTACCGAACTAAATCCGAAAGGTAATTTTGACTCTTGGGATGAATCTAAATTAAAAGAGATACGAAAGGGAAATTTTAGTGATATCATTGGAGAATCGTTATACGAAAATGATGAAATTATACTTTGGGAGATTGTTCTTGAACCTTTTGAAAGATTACCTTTTAGACGTCATAATAACAACTTTAGTTGTACAAGTTTTACTGATGTGCTTGCATTGGTTCGAAATGTAAATGGCCTAATATCTCTTGTAAAGATGCATAAAGGAGACCACTTTTATGCAGACTGCACTAAAAAAGAAAGGATTCAAGACATTGAGAACATAGGTGAAAATACCATTAAAGTAGCTGTAGTTGAAGAAAAAGTAAAAATTAAAGTGAAAGCAACTCAGTGAAGTTAATTCTAATTTGATTTACCATCAACCTACCTATAAGAGCTTCATAGTTAAACATCCACCTTCACCAGCTGTATAATCATTACTTTCCACCCTAAAAGCTTACGACATTTCTAAGAGCTTTAAATTTGAAAAACTATTTTAATAGGGTATTGAATTCTAGGCTATTGCACAAAAAATACTGGAAATCAGGTATTTCATAGCGCAACGGTTATTTCTAATTTAGCCTTAACTACAAACAAAGCTTACTATGAAATATTCTAAAATTTTGATGCTTTTTCTTCTGGGTATGTTTTTCTCTGTAAATGGTCAAAACGCCTCTGATCAAATTTTTTTAACCAATGGCGAAACTATTGCAGTAAAAGTTAAAAAAGTAGCTCCTAATACTATAACCTATGTTTATTTAGGAGAAGAGCTCGAAAACGAAGTTGAAAAAGATGACGTCGTTAAAATTATTTTTAAAAGTGGGCGTGAACAAGACTTTAATCAATCTCACATAGAAGTTGTCGTACCTGCAGATTTTGAATATCCACTGATGAACGCAGAACAAGGAGCAGCATAGCCTTTCGAGTTTATCTTTGATGGAATATCAACTCCTCAGGAGGGATTTGAAGCTCAAGAATTTCACTATAACAACTTGATGTAAACCAGAGCGAAACACAATTACCTATCAAGATATCGAGTTGACCTGAAAACGATTACGCAAAGCCAAAATTACCGAGGCTAGCCAGCTACGGGATTATTATATACATGAAATTGCGAAAATCGTTGGAGCGAGTACTTTGACAAGTTCAAAAATTGTAGTTTCTTATCGTTCGACCGTTTCGAATTCAAGTGAATCAAGTACAGTACGCGTTGATAAAAAGAAAAGAGTGAAAGGGTATAGTAGTTAATACAATACCACCTCTCGAGATGAGTTTGCAACCATGGTCTATTTCAAAATCTATGATAAAAACGGCAATAAAGAGATGGATGAAAAACGAAGATCTTCTATGACCGCAGGCGAGAGGGATTATATTCTGACCTTAAGCTATTTCTTAAGGTGTACACCGTTCTATCAAAAGAAACGTTAACGTACAATATAGTTCTTGTCAAGTTTTTGCTTCAAGAGTAGAACTTGAAGACAGGCAAATAAAGCAATGGCCACAGAACCATAAACAAATGCAGTTGGCAATGAAAATTCTGGCATATTTAATGACAAATTGAAGGAAGTCAATTGGTTTAGCTTAACTGCAGCTAACCAAGTACTCTCAGCATTTGAACTATTGAAAATAACATACCCAAAAACAACTGCCATAACACACAAAATACAGAACCAAACCGATTTTGGGATTAAGGGTTTTGTAACTGAAATTGTATTTTTTTGACTTACTGTATTAATTTTAGACAAAACCGAATCAGTAAAATTAACAGATGGTTTTTCTAAACCTATTTCTCTGACAGCACTTCTAACAAAATTGTCTAACTCTTTATTTTCTTCCATAGTGACCAAGAATTTCTGGTTCCAATTTATTTTTGAGCAATAAAGCCAAACGCTTTCTACTTCTATACAAACGTACTTTTACCGTATTCGCTTCCAGGCTCATTATTTTAGCAATCTCCTTCAAAGATAACTCTTCGAAGTAATGCAAGGTAATGACTACCGCATCATCATGCGGTAAGTCATTAATGGCACTTCTAATGGCCAATTTTCGCTCATTGGCTTCGAGATTATCTAGTGTATTCTCCATGCTAGACAAATGATATTCCGTATCTGAATCAATTGAAGAGATTTGCAAACCTCTTTTTTGTTTCTTCAAAATATCTAAGCTTCGATAGTAGGCTATTTTATACAACCAGGTCGAAAATTTAGAATCACCCTTAAAAGTACTCAATGCTGCATACGCTTTAACGAAAACATCTTGTGCTATTTCTTCAGCATCTTCATGATTTTTCAAAAATCTCGCAGCTAAAGTAAAGACCATATGCTTATATCTATCTACCAAAATCGAGTACGCCCTAGTATCTCCATTAATTACAGCGTCAATATAATGTTGGTCTTTCTTTTGGCCCATTCTACAACATATGACGTATATAATACCTAGCTGGTTACACGATTTTTAATAAAAAAATGAAATTCATGTAACCTCATTCAAAAAGTTATCGTCAAACAAACCATATGAGTTTATTAATCAATTAAAAACAATTACATGGCAGAAGCAATTTTAATACCCTTCAGTTTTTTCTTATTTATATTCGCAATGGTGTATCTCTATTTCATGACAAGAAATAAAGAACGAATGGCACTTATTGAAAAAGGGGCTGAGGCCAGTATATTTTTTTCAGATAAAAAAGGTCCTTCAATAGGCAAAATCGTGATTCTCAATTTGGCGCTATTGTTAATAGGCGTGGGCATAGCCATATTTATTGGAGCGATACTTGAGAATATGGGGGTTGATGGTGATGTTGCCTACCCTGGGACAATTTTCTTTATGGCAGGTGTGGGATTACTAACAGGCTTCTTTCTGACTAAAAAAATGGGTGAAGAGAAGTAAGAATCAAAAACCTTTCTTTAAGATCGTAAGAGGTAATCAATTATTTCTTACGACCTTTTTATCTATATGGCAACCACAAGCAATAACTATGTCACTGCCCTAAATTTCCTTGTGAAACGAACGATGTATTACAAGAAGAGATAAAAGTTTCGGAGCTGTTTCAATCAAATAAAACCATTCGCTACTTCCGAATGGTTTTTTTATCTCTAGATAATTGATAGAAACTGGCATGCTTTATTTTTAACTGTATTCTTGCTTTTCATTTTCAGTTAATTCTTATTTTAGTGACATCCTATCTTACATAATTCATAAAAATTTATCATTCTTTGGTGTATTCCCCTTGGTAATTAAAAATTCTATGGAATATTAAATATATGCCAAAATGAAAATTGATTTTCAAATACTCTTAGATAGTATAGGTTTCTTTCAAGGTACTTTCTTAGGAATATTATTAATACTATTATCTAGGAAAAATCATAAAAGCACTTTTTTTCTAGGGCTATTTTTACTGTTCTTTTCCCTTAAATTAGGACATTTTATTTCTAGAAATGTAGACTCATTTGGAGATTATCAGGGACTATATCTTCTGCCTTTCAACTTTTCATGGTTGCTTTTTCCACTCTTTTTCATATACACGCAAAAAGTTTCTATTTTTTCAAATCAGAAACCAACCTATTGGGTACTCTTACCAGGAATTTTATCATTCTCGGCGCAACTGTTTCTGTTTTTCTTGCCCTATCAAACAAAAGTGGCAATTTGCGAAAACCCCATACACGATATTATCTTTACCTATGTTGGCATTATTTACTCATGGTGCATCGCAATATGGAATTTAAGGCTTGTAAAAGAACATAAAATAGAGGTTCGCAATACATTTTCTCAGGTCCAAAAAAAAGAACTCCATTGGATTCATTTATTTCTAATTTATAGTTTACTAGTATCGTTATTAATACATATACTATATTTAATATCACCCCATAATTATTATTTTAAGATACTTTTTTCCATTCTTGACTTGGTCACAATTTATTGGATTTCGTATTATGGTGTTTCCCAACGTAATGTAATTTCTCCATTAGACAAAGATGAAATCGATAGCACTTTAGAAGAAAAAGAATCGAATAAAGCACCTACTAAACCTATACCAAGTGAATATATGCAAGTACTTATCAAGCAAATTGATGAATACTTGGTTTCGTCTGCATGTTATACCCAAACGCATCTCACCATTGTGGATGTAGCTAAAAGTATACATGTACATCCAAAACGTATTTCAAGAGCTATAAATACCATGAGAAAACAGAATTTTAACACCTACATTAATCATTTTCGAATAAAAAAAGCAATTTCACTATTAAAAAGTAATGTTAGTTCAGAACTGAGTGTTGAAGGCATTGGAAATGAAGTGGGCTTTCACAGTAAAAGTAGTTTCTATAGAGCCTTTAAAAAAGTGACAGGTATTACTCCAACTGAATATAAGAATAAAGTAACTTCATAGTTAAATTCAATACCCAAATCATACTTTAAAATAACACTTTTACCAAAAAATCAAACACAACTACAACTCTATTTTTACAACTACTTTATATCAACCTTACCTATTTAGCGCATAAAAAGAGTACGAAATTCCGAAATAAATACTCCATTTTTACTTTTTACAATAGGAATCTAATAAATAAAAAGAAACTTATGGGAAAAATGATTGCTCTGATAATCGATTAGATTATTTAATATAAAAAATTAAGTAAATATCAACGAAATCTAAATGCCAATATTTCTATGCTATTAGTAGAACTAAACCCCCCAGGTAATTATGATTCTTGGGATCCCGTAAAATTAGACGAACTTCAAGATGAACGTTGCCTTAAGACATTAGGCCAACGCCTGTTTTTTGAAAATGAAACGATGCGCTTCTGGGAAATACGCCTTAAACCAGAAGAACGCCTACTTTTTCATAAAAGATCTCAATTTTATAGTTGGACATGCTGTACAGATGGGCTCGTAATTTCTAGATATAAAAATGGCCAAGTCAATTTGTTTAGATTTGATAAAGACGAAACCAAATATTGGGATTTAGGAGAGCCCGATACCGTTGCTGACTTAGAAAATATTGGGGAAGCTACGTTTGTGTTACACATGATTGAGTACTTAGCTAAAGAAACGAAAGTAACTGACAATATTTCAGTCCTAAAATTTTGACAAAAATATTTTTACAAATGCCCTTAAGATTTTCTTCATTTCTAGAAAATTGTATCCCAAAACCACCCTTCTATAGGGTGGTTTTTTTATCTTTAGAGAATGCGAATTATATCCACTAATCTAGGAACTTCAACTTCTTTCATATGGAATGGCAAGGAAGAACAGACCGGAATTTTTAAAAAACCCGTTTCACAACCACTGTTTTTAAATACCAATGATGTTTCTGACGATACGATTATTGATCGCGTACATCATGCTGGCATTAACAAAGCATGTTACTTATTTGCTTCAGATAATTATCCGTATTGGAAAAAACTTTATCCAGACTTAGATTGGGACTGGGGTATGTTCGGCGAAAATCTTACTATAGAAGGTCTTGACGAATCTACCTTGCGTGTAGGAGATATATATAAAATTGGAACCGCAGTAGTTCAAGTCTCACAACCCCGTGAACCATGTTATAAATTAGGCATCCGCTTCGGAACGCAAGATATTTTAAGGCAATTTATCGACCATAATAGACCTGGCACCTATATTCGAGTTCTGGAAGAAGGTGAAGTCAAAACGGGTGACTCGCTTGAATTAATTGAGCAATCACAAAATACACTAACCACGCGCCAATTCTACGAGTTAATGTTCATGCGAGAAAAACCAAAGGAGCTACTAGCGCTTTTTATGAATAATCCGTCTGTACCACAGTATAAAAAAGAACGGTATAAAAAATTCTTATAATCAGTGAATTATCCATGGCACTTATACCTAATGGCTTTTATATATATCATTGCTGGCATAATGCATTTCGTTCGACCTAAAATGTATGAGCGAATTCTACCAGCTTATCTGCCAGGACATAAACAATTAGTTATAATCAGTGGTATAGCTGAAATAGTAATCGGAATTGCTCTTTGCTTTAATACGACCAAAAATTTAGCGATTTACGCTGTCGTCGCGATGCTTATTTTTTTTTTACCAGCACATTTTCATATGCTTTTTAACAAAAAAGCTTCTATGGGTATATCCAAATGGGTGTTATTAGCAAGAATTCCACTTCAATTCCTACTAATGTTTTGGGCATACTACTATCTACGATTTTAAACAAAAAACCCCTGAAGTAACTCAACTTCAGAGGTTTTTTTCATCAACTTAACCTAACATTATTTTACTACAACCTGTTCGTAAAAACGGGCGTTCTTATTTTTAATAATAATGGTATATGTATCTTCATATGCCTCACTGAAATTGAAAACTTTTTCAATTTTATTCTCATCATTAACTATTTCCTCATAAACAGTTCTTCCATCACTATCAAATACAGTTATTTTCACCTCTTCTTTTTCAAGGTTTAAGAAATTCATGAATACTTTGTCATCTTCACGGATATAAATTGGCTTAAAGTTCTCCGCTTTTTTCAGAATTGAAATATCAGAATCAGCTATTGATAACGTAAAAACGGTTTCCTTCAATGCATCATCAACGCTCAAAAAATAGGTTCCATTTTCCAAACTTTTGAAATTAAATCGTTTAGAATAAACATCTTCTGAATCAACATTTTCATAAAAAATTATCTCATAATTAGCATCTATAATTTTAACATGAGTTTGATTTGAGTCCGCATTCATCTTCATATCTAGGACCTTATCTTGACCAATCACAACATTTAAAATTGGTTCAATTGCAAAACTTACTGTTGCTGTTAACATAAACGCTACTACTGCTGCTACTTTGAATACTTTCTTCATGATTTTAATTTTTATGGGTTACTACTAAAGCACACCACAAAACTAGCTTACAAATACAGCTCTGGCCACTACCCTATTCTCCAATTTATATACTATTTTACCTTTGTATTTATCTTTCAAATCTACTAATGTTAATATTGAACATATTTCAGATAAATTTGCATATAAAACAATGAACTACGAAAACTAATTTTGAAGTATGAAAACCCAAAAACCCATATTAAAGAAACCTACTTTCAAAACGGTTGAACC
>CAZKQM010000110.1:0-7335 GCA_964554895.1 uncultured Maribacter sp.
TTACTATAACAATCTAGGGTTCTTATTGAATTGTATTTTTTTTCAAAAAAGATTTCAAATTAAGGTAAAATCGATTTGCTTATTTTCTCCAAAAATAGATTTGAATTTCCTAAATTTAAAACTTATTATTTTACAAAACTAATAATGAAAAAAGTACTGATATTACTTTCGTTTTTTTTGCTTTTAAACCTTTCAGCCCAAAGTGAAGCTGAAATAAAATCTCAGGTTGGGCATTCCGTTGAAGAACTGCGAGAATTCATTCGAATTCCAAATGATGCTCTCGATCATGCAAATATTAATCGAAATCTTACTTGGCTATCGAATAAATTTAATCAAAGGGGTTTTAATACTTCAATACTTCCTACCAGTGGCGAATCATTGTTTTTTGCAGCGCTTCCTATGGAAGACGAAAAACCGACTATCCTCTTTTATATGCACCTTGATGGCCAATCAGTTGACCCTTCAAAATGGGATCAACCAAATCCGTATGAAACTGTATTAAAAGCTTCAGATGGTACTACATGGATAGAAAAGTCTTTTGAAGATTTTACAGTAGAAATGAACTATGATTGGCGCTTATTTGGTCGATCAACTTCTGATGATAAGGGACCTATTGTTATGTTTTTGAACGCTATTGATTTGCTTCAAAAAAATAGATCTGAAATGCCGTATAACATCAAAGTAATCATCGATAGTGAAGAAGAAAGAGGAAGCAAGCCTCTACCCAAAGCAGTAAAAGAATATCGTGAATTGTTAGAAGCTGACTTTTTAATTATCAATGATGGCCCCGTTCATACTTCTGGTTTACCAACATTGGTATATGGTTGTCGCGGAATTACCACCATGACACTGACTACTTACGGACCAATAAAACCTCAACATAGTGGTCATTACGGTAATTATGCACCTAACCCGGGTTCAAGATTAGCTGAAGTCTTAAGCAGTATGAAAGACAGCAACGGAAAAGTCACTGTTAGTGGTTATTACGATGGCATCATTATTGATAATTCTGTTATGAACATATTAAAAAGTGTTCCTGATAACACTGAAATGATACATGCTAATCTTGCCATAAAGACTCCGGATCAAGTAGGTAGCTTTTACCAAGAAGCGCTGCAATTTCCTTCTTTAAATATTAGAGGATTGGCTTCTGGTTGGGTTGGTAACGAGGCACGAACTATTGTACCTGAAAGTGCAACTGCAGAAATTGATTTACGCTTGGTTCCTGAAAGTGATGGCACCCGATTAAAGTACTTAGTTAAAAAACATATTGAAAAACAAGGATACCATATTATTGATAGCATACCCACCAAAGAAATGAGAATGAAATATGATAAAATCATGACCATTTCAGAGAGCCCTGTCACTAATGCCTTTAGAACAGATTTAGATAATGAGTATGGTGATTTTATCGTAAACACGCTAAAATCAACTTTGAAGCAAGATGTGGTTCAAATAAGAATTATGGGCGGCACGGTACCCATTTCTCCGTTTATAAATGAACTAAAAATACCTGCTTTTATAGTACCAATGGTTAACCCTGACAACAATCAGCACAGCCCAAATGAGAATTTAAAAATAGGGCAAATTGCCTATGGTATCAAAGTTTTTTATGCCATACTAAGCACAAAAAATTAATATTTTGAAACAAATTTGTATACTCATATTCACTTTAACTTTCGGCAACCTTATTTGGTCGCAGAATGATTCTATCGCTGAAGGAGCATATATGAATATTGAAGAGTTCGTAAGAAATGAACCTTCATTAGATGTTAAATTCAAAGTTGAAAAACAAAATTTTAAGTCGGCAAAGTGGGTAAATAGTGCTAATGATTATGATTTAAGACATGAATCTCTATCTAAAAAACTAATTAAGAAGAAAATTCTAGCCTATGCCGATAAAGAGTCACTATATATTAATTGTTATAGGTATCAAATAGAAGATGGCTACAGCAAAGTTGTGATGACGGGCAAGTATATGGTTTTTATTGCTGGTTTATCATCTGATTTGAGTTTAAGAACCTATCAGCTTCAAAAGAATAAAGATGAAACTTTTTGGAAGTATATGGGAATTAAAGGTCAGAATATAAGTGATATTGACCCAAAAACACTTCGCTTTTTATATGTGGTTGACACCTTTACTAACCGCCTTTACATGATTGATGAAATTGGAATGAAAAAATTACTGGTCAAGGCTGATTCAGAATTGTTAGAAAGTTACATGGATGAAATAACCCAAACCAAAGACAAAGAAAAGACGGTTTTCAAGTACTTAGAAATACTAAATAATACTGCGGACTTATAATGAAACCAACAAGACATTTTTTTATTCTATTATTGATGTTGATTTCTTTGACTTTCTACGGACAGCATTCTTTATCAAATAATCAAGAAACGAGCTCATTTATTGAAGCGCTGCAAAACGGAGAAAGCTATACTATTGAAATTACCTCAGTAGGATGTTTTCATGGTACGAGACAAACCGTCATCATATCAAAAGAAGCAGATGTATTTACTGCTCAATTAGGCGAAAATACAATCAACTTAACGTCATCAGATATTGATACCCTAAAAAGATTTGAAATTGAACTGAGGGCTGTACAAATTGGCGGATGTACCACCGTTGACACCTATGTTCTTAGCTATCAAGGTCAAACATTTAGAACAAGTGATGGTACATGCAGTTGGTTCGGTTACCGCGAAATCATGAAATTATTCGCCTAATAGAGGCGAACATTTCTACAGTTTGAGCACAACTTTCAGAAACTCTTTTACGTTCTTAGGCTATGAAGTTGATGAAACACATCTATTATTTTGTATTTACGGTTATTGCAAGCACCTCACTTTGTGGGCAAACCATAACTATTCTTGACAGTTTAAACCATGAACCTGTTTCATTTGCTACAATCTCATTTGGTAATGGCCTAGGAAATTTTGCCAATGAAGACGCTCAATTTTCTTTTGTAAAAGAAAAATATAGCGATGTTGACACGCTATTTATTTCTGCCATGGGGTATTCAGAAAAATATGTCTTGACCAAAAAATTACCTGATGTCATAGTATTGAAACCTTCAGTTGCCCAATTAAATGAAGTAACGGTTTCTGCACCAAAAGAAGGTAAATACAAAATCAAAAAAAGAAAAGCCAAAACGCATACAGATTTATTTGCCTCTTGGCTGCCTACTGTTGAAAGTGAAGTAGCGGTTTTAATCAAACGATTTGAAGATAAACCCACGCAAATTTCAAAATTATTGATTCCGATAAATGCAGAATCGAAATACAAATCAAAAGGAAAAGGCAAATTTGCTACTCTATTTCGGGTTAATTTTTACAGCAATAAAAATGGAGTGCCATCTGAACCTATAGGTTATGAAAACGTGGTTTTTTCTGTGGATGAAAATGAAGACAAAGTTTTTGAATTAGATCTGCTATCAAAATTTATTTACATACCTGAAAATGGTTTATTCGTTTCATTACAAGTTTTAGGATACGAAAATTCAAAAGGACGCCTAGCGCAGACCAAACAATATAGGGAAATCAAAACCTCAAGAGGTATTCAAAAAATTTCAACTTCATTTAGACCCTTACTGCCTTTTACCAATGAATTACCCATTCAAAAAACCTTTGTACGCAGTATATTTCTAACCAAAAAGAAGTGGCAAATATTTGATAAAAGCTATAATAAAAATTCAAAATTAATACAAGGCGGACACCGAAACTTCGGCTTAGGTGCCGAGTTCAAGGTATGGGAAAACTAATTATTAATTAGGCAGAATTTCTACTCGCATTAATATTTCCGTAGAGCGATCGCGTTACAATCTTCTCGTAAAGCTCTTTAAATTCAGTTTCTTGACTAATTTTCTGCAAGGCATATTGCTGAATAACCAATAAGGGTAAAACAATATTTTCGCGAATTTTAATTGACTCGCGTGAAACTGCTTCACGTTCCATCAAAATATCCATCCCTGAAATAAGTAAAAGCATCTTTTTAGACAATTGGAATTCATCATGCAGAATTTTCCAGAATTCGCCATATTGCTCATCTTCTTTCATATAAGCCGTTAATTCAAAATAACATTTTGATAATGACATCATACTATTGAGCATCAAAGCTTTGAAAAACGGCACCTCATTAAAAAGTGCTTTAATCTCTTTGAGTTTTCCTTTATCTTTCAGGGTTTTAATAGCTGTACCAATACCAAAATAACCAGGCACATTTTGTTTTAACTGACTCCACGATCCTACAAAAGAAATAGCACGCAAATCAGTAAGTTCTAACTTTGCCTTATTACCCCGCTTACCTGGGCGACTACCAATATTTGCATTTTTATAATATTTCAATGTGCTCATATCTTCTAGATAAGACATGAAATTGTCATGATGTTTGAGCGCATTATACTTTTCAAAACTTAATTCTGAAAGCTGCTCAATGAGCTTTCGGTCTTTAGCAGAAATCACATTTTCTTTTCCAAATAAATTATTTGAAAGTCCGGCCGTCAATAATTGCTCACAATTGTATCTAAACTGATCTTCAGTACCAAACGTACTGGTAATGGTTTGACCTTGAATAGTTAATTGAATTTCATTGTTGGCAATATCTTTGGTTTGTGCGGCATAAAAACGATGTGTTTTACCGCCACCACGTGCAGGTGGTCCTCCTCGCCCATCAAAAAATATGGCTTTGATTTTATTCTTTTTACAGACTTTCGAAATGGTTTCTTTGGTCTTTAAAATATTCCAATTCGCCTTCAAATAGCCCCCATCTTTTGTGCCGTCAGAAAAACCAAGCATAATGGTATGTGTTTCATTTCGTCTTTTTAAATGGGCTCTATAAGCCGGTATATCAAAGAGATGCTGCATGGTATTTTCAGAAGTATCCATACCAATCATGGTTTCAAACAAGGGTACAATATCAAATGTTATTTCATCCATCTTCCATCCACACCATCTAAATAATCCGAAGACAAAAAGAACTGAAAATATATCCTCAGAATTACTAATGATATAACGGTTACATCCTTCTTCGCCATTTTTATTCTGGATTGATTTTAATTGACGAATATTTTTGATGGTATCTTTAACAATATCTACCTTATAATCTGAAGCCAAAGCTTTAATATCTCCTTTAAGTAATAAAGAAATTAACTGCTTTTCAGTAAGCTCATCAATACGCTCTTTTATTTTTCCATGCTTTTTTAAGATGGCCTCAACAGTAACTTTATGTTTACTGTGATCCTGACGAATATCGAGCGTTGCAAAATGTGTTTTGAAGATTTTGACTTTATCAATAAAGTGCTCTAAATCTTTAAGATAAAGACCGTGGTATTTTTCAATAAGTATTTTACGAATAGTTTCTAGAGTACCTAAAATATGTTTGTATGACACATATTCATTCGAATCGAACATGGTATTATATAGGGTATCACGTAAATCAAAAAGAGGCCTTTGTAATGCTTTAAAAGTTAATTTTTGTTGCAAATTTTTCAGGTCATTATAATAACATTTCATCAATGTTAAACGCAATTCATCAGCGACCTCTTTTGTAATACTTGCTGTGACAAATGGGTTACCATCACGATCTCCGCCAGGCCAAAAACCTAATTTCATAATATTGTGATTCTCAAAATCATCTTGACCTATATTTTCTTTGATATAAGAATACAGGTTACCTATAGCATCATAATATACATTTCTAAGAATGTGAATGATATTTTTTGCCTCGTCTTTTGGGGTTGGTTTCTTGGCATTAATTAAAGAAGTGAGTCCTAATTGCTGTAAGGTAATATCAATATCATCAATATTATTTTCAACAATTAAAGACCTTAAATTCTTCATGATATCAAGAACTTCAGGCGAATAAAATTGGGTTGGGTGCGCCGTTAAAACTATTCTTGCACTAAAGGTTGATAGCTTATCAGAAATGTCGTTCCAATTCTTATTCTTGTCAACTAACTGCTTGTAATCTTTAATTGACATTGAACTACTATGCTCGTGCAACTCAGGAAAAGCAGCATCTTCAACACTATCATACAATACAACCTGACGCTCAACATATTGAATAATTCTAAACATAAAATCAATGCGATCTTGCTCAGAGGCTATGTCAGCATAATTTTGAAAAAAAGATTCTAGAATTTCTTGCGGATTTTGCCCAGATTTTAGTCCTTTTTGACATTGATCCCACATGATAGGTATGAGCATACCCACATTTTCAATATTGCGATAGGGTAAATTTAAAAACAAGCTATTATAAATATTAAACTTATTGTTGACCGCTTTATTAAAAACCTCAAGTCTATCCGTTTGATTCATGCTATTCATCTTTCATTATTCTGCACAAAGATGGCTATAATTGAAAAAATATCAAGCTGGTAGTGTTACTAAATAACAAAATCACCAGGCTTTACCACAAAAATAACAGAGTTCACAACAATCTTTTCATCAAAACTGGAGTTGAATGTAGTTTTACAGTATCAAATAAGAATAAATTTTTTCATTTTCATATAGTGTTCTCGTAAAAAAGCTTAGTCTATCAAGATTAGGCTTTTTTTGATTTAAGACCTTTTAACTTCTGAAAAATTCTTGATACTGCATCACTCTAAAATCAAGGGTATTAAAATCAGGGTTTTCATTCTTCATTTTCTTATAAAGTTGCATGCTACCCACGGCTCTATTCGCTGCCCCTGATGGTGCTATTAAAGAAACGGTTTTTATAATTCTATCAGATGTAGGCATGGTAAATTGGTGAATACGTGGCACCTCATTAGAAACTACTTCTAATTTTAAGTTATACTTTTTTAGATGTTTTCTGAAAAAATACTCAGGACCATTTTTACTATTTCCACCGGTGAATAATATGGTATCTACTTTTTTATATTTTTCAATGTATTCAATAAGATTGCGCAGTTTTATGTTTTGCATACCTAAATCAGAAGCATCAATTTTAATACGCTCAGCACTTGACACAATATCGCAAACCCCAATTTTATGCTTTAAAAGGAACTCTTTTCGTTGTTCGATAGCAAAATCTGTAGTTTCATATTTAAGATTTAAACCAAAAATTTTATCAAGAATGGGCCATAACTGTCCGTTTTTACTTCCGTAGCAAAAATCTACATCTTCGGGTTTCAAATCATTGGTCGTAAACCTAGGTGGTGGTAAAGTACCTACAATCAGTTTGGTTGCTGCTTGAAAAAGAAAAGGCTCATATGGGTGAGTATGTTTGAACAAGTTGATTTGTGGTTATATGGTTATTGGTTATTGGTTATTGGTTATTGGTTATTGGTTATTGGTTATTGGTTATTGGTTATTGGTTATTGGTTATTGGTTATTGGT
>CAZKQM010000111.1:0-7328 GCA_964554895.1 uncultured Maribacter sp.
CGATACCTTTTGAACGTATCATTCTCATTAGTTTTCTTTTTTAATTTGTTCGTTTAAAAAATCAAACATTTTAATTGTTTCTACCGAATCTTTGAAGTTGAAAAACACATGCGATGAATCTTTATTTTTCATGTGAATTTTTTGGTTTTCAAAATTATCAATGAAGACATAAACCTTTTTATTGGTAAGCGTATCTTGAAATTGTTGATACACCCCTTTTCCTTTTTCAAAGGCTGAAAAACCATTTAAGCGAACCATAGGCGGAAGTTTATCAACCCACACTATCTGTTTTAAATTATCAAACTCCACATCGTGCATGTAAATACCCGAAAGAATTGTCATCTTGTTGTTCTCTTTTCGAGTCCAGTTTTTATAATGTGCGGCAAAGGCCAACAAACAAACAATGATTGTTAAAACAATCAAAATGTTCAAAAACCAATATCTTTTTTTTTTCGCCATAATTGGTAGCTCAGTTATGATGTTATTTCACTACTTAATGATAACGTAAGCAGTTTCATAACTATTGTTAAATTAAATTTTATATTTAGAGTACACAAACTATTCCAACCCTATGAAAACTTTTGCGTTATTATTTGCTTTGTTTTTTTCCTTTACCATGGTATCACAAAAACAGGTGCTAGACCATTCAGACTATAACCAATGGAACACCATAAAAGGTGCAACGCTATCACCAGATGGAAAACACGCGGTATATTCATTAGAAAAGGGCGAAAAAGATAATTTTTTAAAGGTTTTGAGAATAGATGGAACAAAAATCTTTGAATATGCAAGAGGGTCAATAGGCGCTTTTAGTTATGATTCAAATCATGTGTTTTTTACAATAAAAGCGTGGAAAGATAGCGTAACGACTATGAAAAGCAGAAAGGTCAAGAAAAAAGATTTACCTAAAGATTCATTGGCGATTTTCAATATTAAAACCAAAAATTTAATCAAACTAGCTCCGATTAAATCATATAAAATACCTGAAAAATGGTCAGGTTATATAGCCTACAGTCTTGAAGAAATCAAGAAAAAAGAAACTAAAAAAGGTAAAGATTCAGTTACCGATAAAAAGAAAAAGAAAGGAAAAAAGGTAAGTAAGAAAAACGGATATCATGTAGTATTAAGAAATCTCGAAACCCAAAAAGAAGACACCTTAAAATATGTAACGCATTTTACTTTTGCAGAAAAGGGCAAATACTTTGCTTACAGTAGCACAGGTTTGACAAAAGAAGATGATGCAGGTGTTTTTGTAAAGAATTTAGAAAATGAAAAAAGAATTACGGTTCACCAAGCCAAAAAAGCGAAATATTTTCAGCTTGAATTTAGTGAAACCGGGAAGAATTTAGGTTTTGTGGTTGACACAGATACTACTAAAATTCAAGTGCGCCCAAATGAATTATTTCATTGGAAAGAAGGCAACACTAAAGCATTAAAACTTGTTGATTCGCAATCAGCTCCAAATGATTATTTAGTTTCTTCAGATGGTGCCTTGAGTTTTTCAGAAGATGAATCTAAACTGTTTTTTGGTCTTAGAAAACCTCCTGTTGTAAAGGATACTACGCTAACTAAAGAAGAAATTGTAAATGTTGAAGTATGGACCTATAATGAACCTACCTTGTATACCGTTCAAGAATTGCAACTAAAAAATGACAGTATTCGCTCTTATCAAACTGTCATCAATTTAAAAAATAAGGCCCTCGTACAATTGGCAACTGAAGAGTTTCCTAACAGTCAATTGGGTGATGAAGGCAATGCTGACATAGCCTTAGTAGGTACTTCAAAACCTTATGATTTAGAAAGACAATGGACGGGTAGCACCAATTTAGACTATAAGCTAGTGCATACCGCTACCGGGCAATCAAAAATAACAATTAAAAATACAGAACGCTTACGTTTAAGTCCGCAGGCAAAATATGCCTATGGCTATAGCAGAAAAGACACTACCTGGGTTACCTATGATACAGGTATAGGAGCACAGAAACAACTAACTAAGGGTAACGTTTTTTACAATGAATTTCATGATTATCCTGACCACCCGCGTATGTATGGATCAGCTGGCTTTACCAAAAATGATGCGGCCCTCTTAATTTATGACCGCTATGATATTTGGCAATTTGACCCCAAAACAGGAGAAGGCAAACGCTTAACTAAAGGGCGAGAAACAAAAACGAGATATCGCTATATAAAACTAGATGATGAAGAGCGCTTCATAGACCCTAAAGCCAATTGGTTATTATCAACCTTTGAAGAAACTAGTAAAAATTCAGGCTACGCATCTTTTAATCCTAAAAATAACCAACTAACTACATTAGTATCAGGGCCCTATCGCTATGGTACTATTAAAAAAGCTAAACGAAGTGAACAATTGGTATTTACCAAAGAATCATTTCAAGTTTTTCCTGATGTGCATACCAGTGATTTAAACTTTAAAAAAGTAACCCAGCTCAGTGATGCAAATCCGCAGCAAAAGAACTACAATTGGGGGTCAAATGAATTAGTACAGTTTACCTCTTTAGACGGAAAAGAATTAACGGGTATGTTAGTCAAACCTGAAAATTTTGATCCAAATAAAAAGTACCCAATGCTAGTTAATTTTTACGAACGTAGTTCTGACCGATTACATCGCCATATAATTCCGAGAGCAGAACGATCTACTATAAACTATAGTTTTTACTCGAGTAGAGGCTATGTTATTTTTAATCCGGATGTCGCCTATCGTGAAGGATATCCAGGTGAAAGTGCTTATAATTGTGTAATTGCAGGAGTTACTTCAATGATCGAAAAAGGATTTATTGATAAGGATAATATTGGGGTGCAAGGGCATAGTTGGGGTGGCTATCAAATAGCCTATTTGGTAACTAAAACTGATATTTTTAAAGCGGCTGAAGCTGGTGCTCCAGTACCTAATATGATAAGTGCTTATGGCGGAATTAGATGGTGGACAGGCCTAAGTCGTCAGTTTCAATATGAGCATACTCAAAGTAGAATTGGGGGCACACCATGGGAATACCCTGCGCGCTACATCGAAAATTCACCCATTTTTAATATCGATAAAATCAATACTCCTCTTTTAATAATGCACAATGATGCTGACGGACATGTACCCTGGTATCAAGGTATTGAGTTTTTTGTAAGTCTTAGGCGCTTAGGAAAACCATCATGGTTTTTAAATTACAATGGCGAACCCCATTGGCCGCTTAAACAACAAAACAGAAAAGATTTCAGTATTCGAATGGCACAATTTTTTGACTATTACCTTAAAGGAACTGGCAAACCTGTATGGATGGAAAAAGGAGTTCCAGCCCTTGAAAAAGGAGTGAACCAAGGATATGAACTAATTGAAAATAGCGCTAAGAATTAGACGAACTATCCTAAACCTACATCTAAGGTCATCATCACAATAAAGCCCCCTATAAAGCCCATAACGGCAAGGTCAGAATGTTTGTCTTGTTGTGTTTCAGGGATGACTTCTTCAACTACCACAAAAATCATAGCACCGGCTGCAAAAGCTAAGGCATACGGTAAAATGGGTTGAAAGGTAATCACTGCCCAGGCACCAATTACAGCTGCAATAGGCTCTACCATTGCTGAAGCTTGGCCATACATGAAACTGCGTTTTCTGGTTAAGCCTTGTCTTCTTAGAGGCATTGAAACGGCAAAACCTTCCGGAAAATTCTGAAGTCCTATTCCTAAAGCGAGTGCCACAGCACCGCCAATGGTTGCCCCATCAAAACCAGCAGCTACACCGCCAAAAAGCACCCCTACTGCCAATCCTTCAGGAATATTATGCAGGGTAATCGCCAAGGTCAAAAGGGTAGTTTTATGCCAAGGCGTTTTAATGCCTTCAGCTTCAGATTCTTTAAAATTGATATGAAGATGTGGTAAGACTTTATCTAATCCGAAGAGAAAAAGAGCCCCTAACAAAAAGCCAACCGCTGCCGGAATCACTTTTACAAAACCTTCACCCGAACTCATTTCAATACCCGGTGCTAAAAGACTCCAAAAACTAGCGGCTACCATTACGCCACCGGTAAAACCAAGCATGGCATCCATAACAGCTCGGTTTGGGTTTTTAAAAAAGAAGACCAGGGCGGCTCCGGCCGCTGTCAATCCCCATGTAAAGAGAGTCGCGTAAAAAGCCGCTAAAATAGGATCGATTGATTCAAAATAGTCTATTATTTCTTGCATAATACTCTAAAATTAATCTATTGTTTTTCTTTATTTCGTATTCTTCTAGTTGCAAAAACCTTATTGATATTAAACTCAATATGAGCTGTGACAGACAAATAAAATGTATCACGGCAATTTTATGCTGTAACTTTCAGATAAAGATTTGAAGCAATTTGATTAGAAATATGAATTTTAGTTTCTCTTACTTGAATATATAAAGATCCGTCAAATTCTTCTTTTTCTAAAACCAAAATGCTGTCGCCTAATGCTATTTTATTTTTGTCTAAGAACTTCAAAAAAGGTGCTGAAGAATCTTTTACTCCAACACAAATACCACTAGTACCTATCGCTACTTCATTCAAAAGTTTCTTAATGGTTTTCTTCAGTTCTCCTTTTTTAGACGGAATAGGGTCTCCATGTGGATCTACTTGCGGAAAACCCAAATGCCGGTCTAATTCATCAATCAATTTTTCACTTTTAATATGTTCTAATTGCTCTGCTACATCATGAACCTCATCCCAACTAAAATCAAGTTTCTCTACTAAAAACACTTCCCAAAGGCGATGTTTTCTAACTTGAGAAAGGGCTATTTTTTGTCCGTATTCAGTCAAGTTTACTCCTTTATACGGTCTATAATTAACCACTCCTTTATAGGCTAATTTTTTAACCATATCAGTAACTGATGAAGGCTTTGTTTGCATTTGTTCAGCCAAAGCATTGGTTGAAACCCCTTTTACGGCGACCTTTTCTAAATGATAAATTGCTTTTATGTAATCTTCTTCTGAAAGTGTCATTAGAAAGTATACCTTAAATTAAATACAATATCTCTGCCCTGATTGGGTACGGCGAAGTCATCAAATATAGTTTTTAAACGTGAAAGATGGTCAGTGTAAATGGTATCAAAAATATTTTTCAGTGTTACATTTAGGCTTACCTTCTTAATTGAAAGACTTAGCCCAGCATTTAAAAGAGTATAGGCATCATTAGGTAATTCTTCAATAGCAATTCTATCTTGTCTTAAAAAATTTTGCATCTGTATATAAGCACTATTCAATTTAATATTTCTACCTAAATTAAAATCATAATTGATTTTACTATTAAAGTTTACTGGCGAAATAAAAGGTAACGGATTTGAATTACTGTCATTACCATAGGTCAGGGCTACAGCAGTTTGTAACGACAAGGCACGAATATTTTCAGGTTGATAGTTCACATTAATCTCGCCCCCGAAAAGGGTAGCGTTTTCTTGTAAATAGGCAAAAATAGGTAGGTCATCTTCGCCTCTTTCGCCGGTAGGGGTAATGAAAATATAGTTGTTGATGCTATTGTAGAAAGGGTTCACAATAAATTTGAATCCTTTTTTACTGTAATTAAGAGCAAAATCAAACTGAGTGGCTGATTCACTGGTTAAATTCTGATCCCCAACTTCAATTCTACCAACTCCACCATGTTCGCCATTCGATAATAGCTCTGATGTATTTGGTGCTCTATAGCCTGAAGCAATATTAAAGCGTAAAGAAAAATCGCTGATGTCATATTTAGTGCCTAATGAATAATTGAGCGTGGTATAGTTTTCATCAAAATCTGCAAAATTATTTACCCCATCAATCACAACACTTTCTGCTTGTACGGTTTTGCTATCTAAACGCAAGCCTGTTTGAAAACGCAAACGATTAGAAATCTTGTAATTTAATAGGCCAAAAACACCATTTTCAGAGGTTCTTCCGTCCGGAATCAAAAATACAGTACCCCTGTTTTCATTATTCTGAAATAGGCCTTGAACACCTAGGGTTAAATCAATTTTATCAGCCTTGATGAATTCAGAAACTTTTAGGTTATAGCTCCAAACCTTTAAATTTAAATGTAAGTCAGGCGCGGTGGCCACTTCATTAAATTCTTGACGGTCATTTATGGCGTAACCCAATATAAGATTGGTACGCACCCCATTTAAATCAAAGGTGTTTTCAAAAGCCAAATTATGTTGTGTTACATCTTGAAACGGAAGTACAAATTCTCTTGTAAAATCAGAAACAAAAGGCATCTCTGACGGTATACCAAAAAAGTTGTTCAAAAAACTATAGGTCAATTTTGAAGCAATTTTCTCTTTTTGCCATCCTAAAGAAACTTTTGCATTTTTCTCATTAAATCTAGTATTAAAAACACGTTGCCCTAATTGTTGTTGCTCTTGGGTTTGAGCATTATTAGGTATTTGATAATCTCCAGAAGTATTGTATCCAAAATACCCATTTGCCTTAAAATTACCTAAACGTGTTTTTAAGCCCACTCTATTTTGAGTGCCTCTAGAATTTGTAAAATAGCCCGTTTCAAATACCCCTTCAATAGTTTCAGTTGTGTAATCTTCTTCAACAAAATAAAGCACCCCACCAATAGCATCAGAACCGTAAAGTAAAGACGCAGGGCCTTTAATTACTTCAACACTTTTTACACCATTGCTACTAACCCCTAAACCATGCTCCGCACCCCATTGTTGGTTTTCAATTCGTGTGCCTTGTGCATAGGTAACCACTCTGTTACTAGTTAACCCACGAATAACCGGTTTTCCAATACTGCCTCCGGTTGAATTTTGAGAAACTCCATTTAAGTTAGTAATACTTTCGGCCAATGTGACCGAAGATGCAGCATTAATTTTAGTTAAAGGCTGTTTCTCAACATTAACGACTAAATCCTTCTGCAACTGTGATCCCGGCACAGAAACCACCACCTCATCAAGCACTAAATTACTGGTAAAATCTACCTGCAATTGTTCTATAGAATCTGCGCTGACATCTACTTGCTTTTCTATTGATGAAGCACTTATGTATGAGAAAACAAGAATATAATTTCCAACAGGAATGGATTGTAAATTAAATTTTCCGTTTTCATCACTTACAGTTCCGAGCCTATTTTGGCCCTTTACATAAATGTTTGCTCCTAGTAAGGGAATGCCATCAAGCAAAACCGTTCCTTCAATCTGACCTAATTGCTCTTGGGCATATATAAAGGGTGCAAAAAGCACACAAATGATTGCTATTATCTTTTTCAATACTATTAGTTTTTGAGCTGCAAAATTAAATATTTTTAATGACTTAAAATATATTTTAGATAAATCTAAATATTTAATTTATTAACTCATTCTAGACTTGATTATCTTGCAG
>CAZKQM010000112.1:0-7307 GCA_964554895.1 uncultured Maribacter sp.
AAATTATTTACAAAAAAGAGAAGTACTTGTTGAAAGAAGAATTATATTTTTAAATGTTATATAATTGTGACAACATTTAACACTTTTTAAATATTTCAAGAATTCACTTTTGAATGTTTTTTGCCTAAAAACTTGTATAAATCAGTGTTATTTTTAGCTTCATTAGTGATACTTGTAGTGGGTTTTATTCAGATGGGTTTTAATTTTTTTTACTTATTTAATATAATTCACGATATTGTCAGACTTGGTTTAAATGCCAAAAAATGAGAAAGAATTGATTGCTAAATCGACCATAGATCAAGTATATGAAACCGCTCGTTTAGAGGAGGTCATTGGCGATTTTGTGCAATTAAAAAAATCAGGAAGTAACTTCAAGGGCTTGAGTCCGTTTTCTGATGAACGAACCCCAAGTTTTATGGTAAGTCCGGTAAAACAAATCTGGAAAGATTTTAGCAGCGGTAAAGGGGGCAACGTGGTAGCCTTTTTGATGGAACATGAACATTTTACCTATCCAGAAGCCATAAAATATCTGGCTAAAAAATACAATATTGAAGTTGAGGAAACAGAGCGCACTGATGAACAAAAGCAAGAGGTTAATGAGCGCGAAAGCATGTACCTTGTTTCAGAGTATGCGCAAAAATACTTTAGTGATATTCTTTGGGAAAGCGAGTTAGGTAAGGCGATAGGACTTACTTATTTTAAAGAACGTGGTTTTACGGAGGAAACCATTAAGAAATTTAATTTAGGGTACTGTTTAGATATATGGGATGGTTTTACTACAGCTGCCTTAGAAAAAGGATACCAATTAAGTTATCTTGAAAAAACTGGACTTACTATTGTCAAGGAAGATAGTACAGATCCTACCAAAACTAAAACATTTGATCGTTTTAAAGCGCGCGTAATATTTCCTATTCATTCAATGAGTGGTCGTGTTTTAGGTTTTGGCGGTCGTATTTTGACCAATGATAAAAAGGCAGCGAAGTATTTAAATTCTCCTGAAAGTGATATTTATCTTAAGAGTAAGGTTTTATACGGAATTTATCATGCGAAACAATCCATAGCAAAAGAAAACAACTGCTATTTAGTTGAGGGGTATACTGATGTCATTCAATTTCATCAACGCGGTATTTATAATGTGGTTTCATCAAGTGGTACAGCTTTGACACCTGAACAAATTAGACTTATAAATCGCTTAACCAAGAATATTACAGTTTTGTTTGATGGCGATGCAGCGGGGTTGAGGGCTTCTTTGAGGGGAATAGACTTAATTCTTGAGCAGGGTATGAATGTCAAGGTTTGTACATTTCCTGATGGCGAAGACCCAGATAGTTTTTCAAAAAATTATGAACTTGAAGAGGTTCTTGCATATTTGAATAATCAATCAAAAGATTTCATACAATTTAAAGCTAATCTTTTGGCTGAAGAAGCAGTTGATGATCCCATTAAAAGAGCTGATACGGTTCGCGATATTGTAAACAGTATTGCTAAAATTCCTGATGCCATTAAAAGAGAAATTTATGTGCAAGAATGTGCACAAATTATGAATGTCTCTGAAGGAGTTTTATTCAGCACTTTGGCACAAATCATTAGTAAGACTGAAAAAGAAATTGCTAAAAAAGCACAACCCAACCGGGCCGCTTTTGACGTAGTTAAAAATGAAATAAAAGTTGATAAGGTTGATGTTCAGTATGAATTAGAGCGTAAAATTATTGAAATGTTATTGCTCTACGGAAAAGAAAAACAAGAATTTGAAGACCTTATTCTAAAAGAAAATGATGAAGGAGAATTAGCCTTAGAGCCTGAATCTTCTGAGGTAAAAGTATATGAAAAAATATATCTTGATTTACAAGAAGACGAGATCGAATTAACGAATTCGCAGTTTAGAGAAATTTACCATAAACTTATTGAGTTTCTTAATGAAAATGAGGAATTTACTGTAACAAGTTTTATGTCGCAATTAGATCAAGAAATGGTTGATGAGGTAGCTTCAATTCTTATGGAAGAAGAAAAGTATACGCTTCATAATTGGGAAAGTAAAGATATTTACCCAAAACAAAAAGATATGGTAGTAGCCCAATTGGTGAGTGAAACCATTTTAACTTTACGATGTTTTTTAATTAAAAAACGCATGAAGGCGTTACAAGACACTACACTTGACAATCAAGAAGATAATCAAGAAACCTTGGAAGAAATTATGAATTATCTTCAACTAAATAATTTGTTGAATCAAAAACTAACACGCGTACTTTCTTGATAATCTACATGTGATAGTCTGAGAAAGTCCATAAATACAATTTTCTATTTCAAAAATTTGGGCACAAAAAAGCCCATAGAAATTTCTTGAAATCTATAGGGACGCGTTATGAAAAAATTATTTACGGACTAATTCTCAGTCCTTCAAATACTAATCTTAGTACAGCTCTAGCGCTTTTGCTTGCTGAAGTAAATCAACCATGTTGTCAACGTTTAATTTTTTCATTAAACGTGCCTTATAGGTACTCACTGTTTTTTCATTCAGGTTAAGACCTAATGCAACATCTTTGTTACGTTTACCACTAGCAAGTAATTTTAGAACTTCAACTTCACGAGAAGATAATTTTCTAAAGAATCTACGCGGTTTTTGAGTTCCTTCGTCAAAGGCTAATCTTTGAGCCAGTTCATTGGTAATAAACATATTACCTTCACTTACTTTTCGAACTGCAGAAATGATGTAATCAATGTCAGATGATTTTGACAGGTAACCAAAGGCACCAGCTCTAATGGTACTTAAAGCATACACATCTTCAGATTGTCCGCTGTAAATAAGAACCTTAATGTCTGGATAGTCCTTTTTTATTTTTCGTAAGGCGGCAATACCATTAATTTCAGGTATGTCCATCTCCAACATTAAGACGTCTGGCGTTTCTTTTTTCAGTTGATCAAATAATTCATCTGTGGTTCCCACAGCATTGATTAATTGAAAACCGGTAGCAGAATCCAGAACTTGTTTTACACCCATTCTTATGATTGGATGGTTGTCAGCAATTAAAACTTTAATCATTTTTAAATAATTTTCTAATAAAGTAATACCTTTTTGTAGTCTAAAACTGATGTGAAAGGTAAGACTAAATTCTTAATTTATACAGCAAATGTCCAATTTTTTTAACATTTAAACTGAAAATAGTTATTTTATTCGACTATAAGTCAGTTTATTACGCTATTTGGTTGCCAACATAGCTTTTGGTATGTTACAAACCGGTATTGGTTGCATTTTGTGCTGATTTCTTGTATTGAACGAGCTGAAGATACTAAAAACTTCTCTTTCTCGATCCTTAAAGTCATTTATTGTTTTACCTTTTTCTTTCATGAGCATTGCCCATTCTAGTTCAGGATAGCTAGCGCCTATTTGATCTTCATCGGTTCGGTCATCGCCCCACAAGCCATCGGTAGGTGCTGCCTCGATTATTTCTTGGTTCACACCCAAAAATTTCGCTATTTCATACACCTCACTTTTTAATAAATCAGCAATCGGACTAAGATCAACTCCTCCATCACCATACTTAGTATAAAATCCTACACCAAAATCTTCAACTTTGTTTCCGGTACCAGCGACTAAGTATCCATTCAAAGCAGCAAAATAATATAAGGTGGTCATTCGTAAACGAGCACGTGTATTGGCTAATGACATAAAACGCTCTTCTTCATTGTCTACTGGTGGTAAACTTTTGATTAGGCTGTCAAAAACAGGGGTAAGCTTGACTAGTTGCCTTGAAACATTCTCATGATTAGTAGTGAGCCATTCGATATGTCTTTCTGCTCTTCCTACTTGACTATCTGCCTGATGTATAGGCATTTCAAGACATAAAAGGCGTAGACCAGTTTTGGCACACAAGGTGGAGGTAACTGCAGAATCTATTCCCCCTGAAATACCTATGGTGAATCCTTTTATATTCGCTTTTAAAGCGTAGCTTTTTAACCAATCAACAATATGGTTAACTACTTTTTCTGTTTGCATGTAGTATGATTTAAAACAATTAACTTTGCCTCTAAAATTATTGCCATTCTATCAAATAATAAAATTTATAGGAAATTACTTTTATGAAACGCGTACTATTTTTAATTTTTATTGAGTTTTTTTTATTTCAGTCGTGTAAAGATATTACTGAGACCGAAAAAGAAATTGCTAAAATAGATGTTCAATTAGAGGTGTCTCGCTTCGATTTTGAGTTTGCTGAAACTACTGAAAATAATTTACCTGAATTAAAAAATAAATTTCCGTTTTTGTTTCCCAGTTCTTACCCTGATAGTGTTTGGGTCAATAAACTGTCTGATACCATTCAATTAGAACTTTCAAATGAAGTCAAAAAGGCATTTCCGAATTTTGCTAATGAAGAAGATGAGTTAACACGTCTTTTTCAACATATGAAGTATTACTTTCCAGAAGTTAAAGAGCCTAAAATAATTACCTTAACCTCTGACGTTCAATATAGCAGTCGCGTTGTTTTGGTTGACACCTTATTATTGATAGGATTAGATAATTATTTAGGTGCTGATCATCATTTTTATGAAAGAATACCCAGATATGTGGCTGAAGATTTAGACAAAACTTTTTTAATAAGTGATGTTGCCGAAGCGTACACCAATAAAATTGTAGCACCTCCTAAAGACCGTACATTTTTGGCACAATTAGTTTACTTCGGTAAAAAACTATATTTAAAAGATAAGTTTATGCCCCATGCTTCTGATGCGCAAAAACTAGGTTTTTCAGAAGAAGAAATAGCATGGGTTCAAGTGAATGAGGATCCTATTTGGAGAAATTTTATTGAACAAGAATATTTGTTTAGTACGAATAAAGAATTGTCTCGAAGATTTTTAGATCCAGCTCCTTTTTCAAAATTTGGATTAGAAAAAATTGATAACGAATCGCCTGGTAGAGTAGGGCGTTATATAGGGTGGCAGATTGTACGCTCATTCATGAATCGAAGTGATATCAGTACACAACAGTTATTAGGTGTCTCAGCAGAAGAAATTTTTAAGAAAGCGAACTATAAACCTCAAAAATAGAATGGCCACAATTCATACATCAGAGATAACATTAAAGGTTGGGCTAGATGAGAATCGAGTGCCTGAAACTTTAAATTGGTCGGCACAAGATGGTGGTGTTGATAATGAAGAGGCAAAAGCAATGCTCTTGTCAGTTTGGAATAGTAAAAATAAAGAGTCTTTAAAAATTGATTTATGGACCAAGGATATGCCTGTTGATGAAATGAAAATCTTTTTTCATCAAACGCTTATCTCTCTCTCAGATACATTTATGAAAGCCACTCAAGATGAAAAAATGACGGCGCAAATGAAAGATTTCTGTGCTTATTTCGCCGAAAAACTAGAATTAAAATAAGAACTGTTCAAAATTATTTCTTTTGCAAGCGGTACCAATTAAGAAGTTGCTTTTCATTTATAATGCAAATGTGGGCTATCTAAATATGATATTTGATGGCGTGCATAAATTGGTGAGTCCGTCAACCTATCCATGTAGCTTGTATGCTATTACTTATGGCAATTTTTCTGAAAAATCAATTTGGAAAAAGTTTAGAAAAGAATTTAAGGTGCCCATAGAATTTGTATACAAAGATGAATTTCAAAAGGTGTATGCCTCTAAATTTAAATCGAAATTTAGTTTTCCAATTGCTTTGGCGCTAGCCAATGATGACTTTGAAGTTTTTATTAAAACAGAGGAATTAAATGCTTTGAAAAGTGTAGATGAATTGATTTATCTGGTCAAAAAAAGAAGTGTATAAACCAAGGTTACTTTTTTTGGGCTTCGAAAAAATCATTATTTATTTCTTGAATAAAAGCCAAAAGCGCATCACGCCCAATTTTTTTACTTGATGAAGTGATGAAAAACGGTGGCGCTTCTTCCCAAACACTTTCTATTAAAATTTTGAGATAAGCATTTACATTTTTTTCAATAGCTTTAGGTTTCAGTTTGTCTGCCTTAGTAAAAATAATGCAAAACGGAATTTGATTCGTACCCAGCCACTCCATGAAGTCCATGTCAATTTTTTGAGGTTCATGACGTACATCTACTAGAACAAAAGAACATAGTAATTGTTTGCGCTCTATAAAGTAGTTGGTAATATATTTCTGAAAAGTCTTTTTATCTTTTTTTGAGACACGAGCGTACCCATAACCAGGTAAATCAACTAAAAACCAATTATCATTGACCTTAAAATGATTGATAAGTTGCGTTTTTCCGGGTCTACCAGAGGTTTTTGCGAGGTTTTTTCGCTGCATTAACATGTTAATCAATGAAGATTTACCCACATTAGATCGTCCAATAAACGCATATTCAGGCAAGGGTTCATTCGGACATTTAGCAACGTCTGAATTACTGATCACAAAGTCGGCCGACTTTATTTTCATTAAAATAATTTTTAGAAATTTCGCTTTTTCAGCCAATCAGCCATAAGCTGATTAAATTCTTGAGGATGTTCCATCATGGCGGCATGACCACATTTGTCAATCCAGAATAAATCAGAATCTGGCAAAAGTTCATGAAATAAATCAGCAACATCTGGTGGTGTTACCGTATCGTTTTTTCCCCAAATTATGCAGGTTGGGGTTTTCATATTAGGAAGATCATTCGCCATATTATGTCGAATAGCACTTTTAGCAATAGCTAAGGTCTTCACTATTTTATTACGGTCGTTAACAGTTGCAAAGACTTCATCTACAATTTCTTTGGTTGCTACGTCAGGATCATAGAATACGTCTTGCGCTTTCTTTTTGATAAATTCATAATCACCTCGTCGAGGGTAACCATCACCCATGGCGCTTTCATAAAGTCCAGAACTACCTGTAATAATTAAGGCTTTAACGAGTTCAGGATATAATTTAGTGTGTAAAAGACCAATATGCCCCCCTAATGAATTTCCTAAAAGAATGACATCTTTTAACCCCTTATGCTCAATGAATTTTTTCAAAAACTTAGCGAATTGCTTCACGTTTGTTTTTAACATTGGATTGTCATAAATGGGTAACTCAGGTATAATGACTTTATAACCGTTTAGCGGAAAATGTTCGGTAACCCCATGAAAATTGCTAAGACCACCCATCAGGCCGTGCAGTATGACAATAGGGACTCCTTCCCCAATTTCAACATACCTGAATTTACCTTCAGTAATTAGATTTTCCTTCATTTTTTCGGTTGTGGTGGTTGGGGCAAATATACCCTTTTTAATAAAATAAAACGCCATTGTGTTGGCATCTTCAAATTTTCAATTTTAACGAAGAATATTGAAAAATATGCCCTTTTTAACCACAATAAA
>CAZKQM010000113.1:0-7045 GCA_964554895.1 uncultured Maribacter sp.
ATCCTTAGCCATGGCTTTACAAAATATTATTTCTAACGATTCTTATCGAATCCAGTTAGGAAAAACAAATTATAAAGCCGCATGCTCTTTACCTATGTCTGCTATAACTCAACTATATGTTGACTATTTCAAGGCCATCGAGGAGTCTAAATCAACCGGTTTTTCAATAGAAATACCCGAAATTCCGGTAGAAAAAGAAGTGCTTACAACTTAAAGTTTAATGATTAGGTTAAGTCGAAAGGAGGGCAGTCTGGTTAACTGTTCTCCTTTTTTTACCCTTAGAAAAAATCATCGACCAACACCCTTTTTTATAAACTACATACTTCAAATCATTAAAAACTTTTGAGTTGTGAAAACTATTAAAATTATACTAATCATATTGCTAGCAAGCCATAAACTGGCTGCTCACCATGGCCACGTAAAAATCAAAATTCCAAACCCTAGAATTTCAACCGATGCAATTCAGATGTACAACACGAATTTATTAGAAAATCAAACTGAAATTGTTCGTATTTACAAAAACAAAAATGCTAGAATTAAAGTGGCTTTGCGATTCTCGGCTAGTAATGAAAGTGCAAAAGCAACCTAGCTTAAAATCAATTGCTGACTTTTATAAGAATTTAATAACTCAAAAGATGCTGGTAAGACGCCTTTTGTTTACCCTCAGTATCTAATATCCCAAAATAGGCTTGCCGTTCTTTTCGCCAAGGCAATTGACCCACCACGGAGCTAGGTATTTCTTCAAAATCGTAGAGGGTCCAAAAAAGAAAAGGTATTTGTTCTTTTTTCAAAGCTGTTTGTATTTCTTCATAATACAAGGCCTGTTCTTTTTCAGAACCCGAAAAAGCATTCCACAAACCGCCATAAGACGAAAAACCATATTCTTGGAGTAATAAAGGTTTATTAGGCACTGCACTTTTTAATTGGGCCAAAGCATCTGAAAATTCAGAAAGCTCATTGTAGTAATGAAACGATACAAAATCGAGGTCATCCTTTAGCAGTTCAGCAGACTTTGCATTTGACCAACCAATAGTTACCAAATGATTTGGGTCCCATTTTTTTATTCGCTGCGTTGTCTCTTTTAGCCAAGCTAGTACTTTGTCTTTACCTCTAGCATCAAAATCTAAGTCCGGTTCATTCTTAACATCCCAACCTAACAAAGTCGGATGGTCTTTTAAATCAGTAACAATGGTTTTGGCGTGTCTTTGTGTAAGCGTCCAATTTGAAATATCATAATCTCCATAAAAATCAAAGAGTGTGACTAGAACCTTCAAATCATTTTCAAAGGCCAAATCCATAGTTTTTTTAAGGCGTTTCAACTTTTCTAATTTTACTTCTGCTTTTCCAAAGTCTTCATATTGAATAAAAATTCGAATCGTATTTAGCCCCATCTCTTTTATAAGACTGAAATCTTTTCCTATGATAGTATCATTGAAAGCCTTTCCAAAAGTATCCCAAGGGGTTTTTTGAGGGTAGTAATTAATTCCTTTAATCTGCGCTACGGTCTTCGAAATAGAATCAACATCCCTTTCAGGCATTTCTTGCACTATACTATCTGTTTCGATTTCTTGCATGTGCCTAACCCGCCAAAAGCCATCTTCTAACAACATCATTATTTGATAACTAGTGGTGTCTTTTTGCTGTGCTAAAAGGGAATCTCCTTCATAAATTTCTTGATAACGCTCAACATTCTTATCTGTAAATACCACCAAGGTACCATCTTCGCTATAGAAGTCTAACTCTGGAAAATGCGCTAATGTCGTTGAATGAAAAGAATTGTTATTTTCAATATTGAGATCGATATGTTCAAATATTCTCGCTCTGGCACTATCGGTGTAAAAATCGGAAACGCCATAGCGGTCATTTTTCTTATACGCCACATTCCGTACATGCCATGCGTTCAAATAATCTCTTTCAATTTCTTGTAGGGTCTGTTTCTCCATAGTTCGCCCCGGATTATCTAAAGTACCCCAGGTAATTTTTGGCGCGTACACTTTTTCCATGGGCACTTCTAAATGAAGCATCGAAGATTTATCAGCACCGGTGTTCAAGTAAGCCAGCAGGGCACTAATTCCTGATAGAATGAGAGCATTGATGGCCAAAAATGAGGCAACCAAGAGAACCCTATAGATATTTTTGCTTATCCTATTTTTCATCAAGTATTACATCAAATTCTTTTCGTATTCCTGCTGCTTTTAACACCAAATGATATTTTCCCTTTGGATGGTATTCCACCGGTAGTTCGATAGTTCCAAAACCTTTTATTGAACTGCGTTTTTTTGTTGCTACATAGCTACCGACCTCGTTATACATATCTAACTGGATTAATATTCCATCAGGTACTAATTGATTCATAAAACTCTCTATCGGACCTACTGTAATTACCCGATTATCATCTGAAAAGTTAAGCTCGAAATCTGAAATTGCCGTCTCAAAACTTATATCAATAGTGTTACTTTTTGCTGCCCCTGTCACAAAAGCTGTAATCTGCCATGTTTCTTTTTCTGAAGGATGCAACATCGTAGCCTTTGAAATACCATTAATTGCTGGCGCCATCGTACTTAAAATAACGCCCTTTGAATTTTTTATAATAAAGTTGACCATAGTACCATCACTGACTATATTATCATACTTATCACGTATGACTTCAGAACGAAATTTCATTATTTGATTTCCATCTGCAAAAGTATGATTACGCTCAGCTTCAATTAAAAAAGTCTCTGCCAGCGAAGGAAAAACTATGGTAGTAAGTTCTTTTGAAGTCACCTCCTTATACGAAGTATTCACTAATATTCTACCTGCTTTTTTTGTAGCATAAATGTTCTTCCAAGAAATTAAATCTTTAGACCTAATTGTATCATCAGAAATTTTGCTTAAAAACTGTAATTTGAACAAAACTTCAGTATCCTCAGGATAAACATTATCAAAGGGGTCAGTGGTTACCGCAATCAGCATAGAGTAATCTTCATCTCCGGCGGTAATACTGCGAGGTCCGAAATAGGTTTCTAATGTAGGCTCAGCATGTATCTTAGGAGCGATTTTTAATATACCTTCTTGTATGACTTCACCGCTTGCGAAAAGCGACCAATTACAAGGACCAGATTTACGACTATAGTTTTTTGGGATGCTAAATAGAAGTTCTACCCCATTCTTTTCTGGTCGCAATATAGAAGCTCCGTAGGCATTTGATATTAGCATTTTGAAATCAGTTTTGCCTTCAGTCTGAAAATTAAGTTGAATAGTTTCACCAGCAATATAATCCACTTTTTCAGTTAGTAATTTAGCGTCAAAATTATGAGCAATGGCAGCTGTCTCTTGTTTTTCTGAACAAGAAATATGAAATACAATTATGCATATGAATACTATTCTTTTCATATTATTTCGGATTGCCGACGTAGCTATTTAGGTCAAATTTCAAATACGAATAGCCCTTTCCTTTATAGGGTTGAACTTGTTCGTGTCCGTGAGTGACATCTCTGAACGGAAATACTTTTTGTGATATCGCTTCATTGGGTAATCCGTTTACAAAACAGTTTTCAAGTGAACTTTCAATAACAGATAAACTATCAATGGCAATGGGCTGATAATTAAAATACTGTTTACGCTGTACACGAACCCCTTCAGCTAAAAATTGATGATCAACCCACAAAAGCTCGTGTGCATCATCATAATATGAAATTAGTAGCTGCGGTATGGTTACTTCTTGTATGCCGCCATTATACAAAGTGCCGTCAATACCATGGTCAGTAATTTCTAGGTTTTGCAGTGCAACACTTTTGTAGAGGTCAGTATTTGCGGTATTGCCAGCAGATTGTAAATTAAACTTCACTGGCTGTTCTTCAAATGCAATTGGTGTAAACTCATCAGGGTTAAATGTTGGCGGCATTGTATCTTTAGTAGAAGACCAGGCAATACCTTCAAAATTAATTTTAAAAGGCGTTGTTTCTTTGGGCATCAATTTGTGCTTCATATGAAACTTGGCATTGTATACGGCAAGTTCTTTATCTAAATCATTGTACAATGTCGCTTTAATAACCACATCTGCAGGAACGTCATCAACATTCTGAAGTTCTCCAATAATGCTATACTGCCCTTGATATTGCACTAATTTCGCAGTCAATATTTCAAGAACGGGCTGTTTCAAAACATCTTCGTGATGGGTCTGTTGCGTGGTAATCTTGCGTCGGCCATGATTGTAAAACGTGGTAGTATTCTCAGCGAACAATTGGTCAGGCGGAATATCGCTATCCTTCAATTTTGGTTTGATATACCACTTGCCCGACGTTTTGATTAGTTCATGAACATATTCTTTCTTAACCTTTTCTAAAGGCGTAATCCATCGTGTTGAAACTTTGGCCTTTGCTGACACTGCTGTTTCATCAACGATATCGATAGCAATGGAGTCTAACTTTGCATATGAACTTAAAATACCATCGGTTACCGATACCTCTAACATATATTGATCAATAGTAAGCTCTGCGGCAGGGTCAAGGTAGGAATGCGCTGTTTCGAACTCCTTAAAATCTAAGGCATCGTAGTAGGATTCCACTACATTTTTTGGTAGTAATTGAGCTGTATTTTTTACATAGAATATGTAAAGTCCGTAACCCAGGCAAAAAAGAACAACTACAGCCCAAAAGTGATTTAAAATGACGAGCTTCTTAGGAAACTTATCATAGGCTACTGATAGTCGCATAAACTCTGGTAATTCTCCCTTTCTAGCTTTTAGCTTTCTGATCCATAACATCATAATATTTACAATGAAGGCCAATAGTAGGGTTAGAACAGGAATAAAACCCCACATGATATTCAAGATAACCGGAGTGTCTTGTTTTGGTAAAATCTCAGGCAAGGGCGGAACGTTTAGTTTCTCCCATACCATTATTCCATTTTCAAGTTGCTGCAATCGCTGCCAGCCACAGAAATACAAAATCGGATCGTAGAATTTATCATTAGAAAAAATATACTTCAAATTATACTTTTCAGGCACTGTCAAAAACTGCTGCAAAGACCCAATACCCTCGACACCCCTAAATTTTGAATTTTCAATTCTTTCGATAGCTCTTGTAGTAAGTTCAGGCAACCTTCTTGCAGAGTGATAATTACCATCTACGGTCATGGCCATAGTCTGCGCAGACAACCATGCCATTTGGTCTCCAAAACCAAGCGGTAAGTAACGCCAAGAGTCATGCGAATCTTGACTCAGAAAGTTGACAATGGGTAGCATTTTGATTTTGGCAGGCTGAGAAGGTCTAAAATAACCTAAGGTCATAGTAAAACCGACCATCAATAGAAGTCCTCCAGCAAGAGCACCTCCCAACATTCGATGATATAGGCGCCCAAACATACTTTGAATTCGGTCTTTTAAATCTCCTTCTACCATTCGATATCCAAATTCTCCGAAAATGGGTAAAGCCATAATAGTGGCCCAAAGGGTAAAGCGGTCTAAGGTCAAGATGTTGAAGGCCGTTTCGCCTAGTAATTTTAAAGGAATGGGCGTTGTTCCTCCCGTGCCCAATATGGTAAGTGCAGTAAATGACATACCGAAAAACATATACCGCTTACTATAAAATCGATAAAAAAGATAAGGCAAAACAAAAAGTAAAATTCCCCAAGGAATAACAAAGAACACCAAGCCTGAAGAAGTTACTTCTAAAAAGTTATCACGAGAACCATGAGGAATAGGTACTTGCGTAATCGGGTTTCTTTTTGAATTATACCAATACGGAAGAATACAAGTTATTATCAAAACAAGAGAACTACCTCCAAAAATTACTATTCGCCAAAAACACTTTTTAAAGGCCTTATAAAAAATCTTAAAAGTTACCTGTTTCATGGTATCGACCTGCTCTCGAGCAGCGTCCATTACAGCCATGCCTAATAGCGGAAAAATGAAAAACACCATTCCGAAAATCGGGGTAACATGATGTGAGGTAACCGTAACCGCAATTAGTGAGAGTGATGATATTAAGTAGCGGTACTTTCCTGTTTTTGTCCATAAATAAATTTCAGACATGGCATGCAGCAGAATCGACAAGGCGCAAATACTGGGCAATTGTCCAAAAATATGAAGGGTTTCAATAAAAGTTGAAGAGAAAACTGCTAGCAGGGCAGTATATCCGGCAACACGGCGATTACCAGTCATTAATGCGGCAAATCGATAGGCTCCAGTAATAAATAATATAATGCCTGTCATGGCCACCGTAAACATCCCAAATTTTAAACCGCCTATTTTAGATAAAAGCGCAATTGTTTGATGTATTAATGGTGGGTAAGATTGTACGGTAAAGCCCGTATACCATTGGTAATTCCATGGTTCAAACCAATCTGTGGCATAATGACTTGCAAAAAAAAGATGTATTAAGGCATCATAGGTATACTCTAGCGTAAAAAAGATACTTGACCCATGAAAAGCAAGCCCTATAAGTAAGGCTAAAATCAGTAAGGTATTGGTTCTTTGAAACGCTTTCATTGTAGGAATTTATAACAAAGTAAAGGTATTATTATTGTGTAAAAGGCTGGTTATAAACCATCTTACAAAAAGAGCCATTCAACTACAGAAAACGGTTATTCAACTTTTAACGCCCAAAAAAGTAGTCAAGCTGGAATACTTTTGTTTCAGAAATCAGAATTAACCCATTGATTTAGAAAAATTAATTTAAACCTTAACCTATGAAAGTTTTAGCCATTGATGATCAACAATTGATTTTGTTATCCGTTGAAAAAAGATTATCCGAATTAGGATATCAAGTAAAGACCGCTAACAGCGGAAAATCTGGTATCGCAGCTATTGACAGTTTTGACCCTGATATGGTCATTGTTGATATCAATATGCCTGATTTATCTGGTATTGAAGTTATTCAACATATCAAAATTGTTCGAAAACTTAACATACCCATTTTGGTAATGTCTGGTAATACGAATGAAAACACCATTTTAGAAAGTTACAATTTAGGTATTGATGACTACATGAAAAAGCCCGTTAGCTTGGATGAAATGGTGGCCAGAATAAATAGAATACTTGGCAACAATTTTGTTCAACAGT
>CAZKQM010000114.1:0-6614 GCA_964554895.1 uncultured Maribacter sp.
TTGTATAGGAGTAGGTTGGCTATAGCCTTCATCTTGAAGTGCTTTTAAAACGGGCTCAGCTAGTCTAAGGTCTTTAAAGGTCATAAATAAATATAAGCTGCGAAGGTACGGTTAAACCTCGGATAAAATATTTGAACGATAAGACGATTCAAAATCAGATGTTTTTAAGTTCGTCAACACCACTGTTTTGTTGAGTTTTACACTGCTATTCGATCATTCTACAACATTATTTGAAAAAATGATTTACTAAGGCATATTTTTATATGAATACAAAATATTCCTTTAAAATTATTTTCTTGTGAACCCTATGAAATGCCGTGGATTAATTGTTGGTTTAGCCTTGTTTCAGCAAATTTTTATGTTGTGTGGGCAAGATACTTTTGCTGACAATTTTGAAAGTGTCAGTTATGCCAATAGTGATGGTACTGAGCTTTTTTTGGGTAATTGGGTAGAAACGGGCGAAGGCACCAATGCCAACGCTGGTAGAATTAGAATCAATAGCAACCAACTAAGATTTGTCAACCTAGACACCAGATATATTACAAGAAATTTAGATTTATCAGCCTATACTGAGGTAACTTTGACACTTGACTTTAATAGAACCAATGGTAATGAAACCATCGACGTTCAATTATTTGATGGCACTGCCTATACTACAGTCGCTACGTTGAATGGAACGGGTAATCTGAGTTATGATTTAGTTGCTAGCGAATTAAGCGCAAACTCAGGAATTCGATTCATATCGGGCAGTGGAAATTGGGGTAACGCAGAAACTGTTTTTATAGATAACCTCCTATTTACTGCTCAGGATCCAGACCAACCCCCTTTGGTTGTTGGTTCTGGAAATCAAGTCTATTGTCCAGGAGCTTCCTTGCCAGTAGCCGCTAGCATAACAATTACGGATCCTGATGATGTGGGTACTACAGCCGTATATATTCAAATATCTGGCGGATACGTAAACGGAGAAGATTTATTGACATTGACCGGAAGTCATCCGGCCATTACCCCAAGTTGGGATCCAGTTCAAGGTGAGTTAACTTTAGAAGGACCCGCTTCTTATGCTGAATTTGAGGCTGCGGTACTCGATACTTATTTCTCATCAAGTGCAGCTAATCCAAGTGGTTTGCGGCAATTTTCCATAACGGTGGGCGAAGCCAATTTTTTGCCAAATACAGGTCATTATTACGAGTTTGTTTCACATCCAAATATTTCATGGACGGATGCAGAAATAGCGGCTAGCAATCGTACTTATTTTGGTTTGCAAGGCTATTTAGCGACCTTGACCTCTCAAGAAGAAGCTGATTTTTCTGGTGCTCAGGCACAAGGTGTTGGGTGGATTGGAGCAAATGATGCCAATGTTGAAGGCGAATGGCGATGGGTAACGGGCCCAGAGGCTGGTACGCTTTTTTGGCTCGGAGATGAAAATGGTACCGAAGTTACCTTTGCCAATTGGAACTCCAATGAACCCAATGATTTTCCTGATGCAGGTATAGATGGTCAAGAAAATTATGCACATATTACAGATCCTTCAGTAGTTAGAGACGGCTTGGGTCAAGGAGTATGGAATGATTTACCTAATGTGACAGCAACCAGTGGACCATTTTCTGCAAGAGGATATGTGGTGGAGTATGGTGGTACGGTGGGTGATCCCACATTAAATATAACGGCCACTACATCTTTATCTTTGAGTTCATGTGCCCTTGTTACGAATAGAAGAATAACCTACAGAGTGAAGAGAGATTAAAATTTGATGAAAAAATTATTTTCATAAAAAAAATTGTCTCTTATTTTCTACTATATATTTGTGAAATTGCATCTAAATAGCTGCTCTTATTCGATCTATCATTCAAAAACTACAGTTCAGTATTTCTTTTTTTTTATCCCAAATTAAAGTATTCAAATTTGTGTTTATGGCATTGGCAAAGAAGAACAGGCTACCCTAGATCTTTTTGCTAACTTTAACATGAATCTGATGCTAAAGCTCTAATGTTAAAAATTAGGTTCAAAGGGTACACAAAATTCATAGAAAATAATGACAACGAATCGTTTTTTAAAAGAATTGTGGAGAGCCTTTTTATTAGGTATTGTCATCTTCATTGGTTTCTTAATCTACTACTATTTCGCTGAAAACTGGCGGTTTGATGCCATGGTTGATAATTTTTGGGAAGAATTTTCTACCACAGTTTTATTTACGTTTATTATCTACTTAGCTAATATGTCTTGGTTTCTTTTTCTTTTGAGAAAATGGGATCATTATTTATATACCCCTAAAAGAATATCTATTTCTCTGTTGGGTAATATCATTATTACCTGTTTTGCGGTTTTTGTGGGCAGAATTGTTATTTTCTTTGGCTATTATAATAGACCATTTCAAGAAGTAATACATGCTCATTCATCAAAAGATTATATACAATCTGTCTTCATTACCATTATTTTTTCGGTACTATTTTATGCTTTTTGGTATACTAAATACAAGCAAGAGAATAAGGTTAAAGAACAAAAAATAATCGCAGGTACAGCGGCAGCGAAATTTGATGCTTTAAAAAACCAATTAGACCCACATTTTTTGTTTAATAGTTTAAATGTATTGACAAGTCTTATTGAAGAAGACGCTCATAAAGCCCAAAAATTTACAACCTCGCTTTCAAAGGTTTATCGGTATGTTTTAGAACAAAAAAATAAAGATTTAGTTACAGTTGACGAAGAATTACAGTTTGCTAAAACCTATGTTCGATTATTGAAGATGCGTTTTGAAGATAGTATTGTCTTTGAAATACCTGAAAAGAGTTCAGAACCTGAGGCTAAAATTGTTCCACTTTCACTTCAATTGTTATTAGAGAATGCCGTAAAACACAATGTAGTCACTTCTGAAAAACCACTGCACATACGCGTTTTTGAAAATGGTGGTATGTTGCAGGTTTCTAATAATTTTCAAGAGAAACAATTTGTAAAAAAGAGTAGTGGTGTAGGGCTAACCAACATACAACAACGTTACGGTATATTAACGGATCGCAGAGTACAAATAGAAAAAACAAACTCAGAATTTAGCGTGCAGCTACCGATACTCACAAAAAAGGTGTCAAAAGTTGAAACTCAAGAAACCCATTTAGAAGACAAACGCTATCAAAAAGCTAAGGAACATGTAGAACAGATTAAAGGATTCTACGGTAATTTGACATCTTACTGCATTGTAATTCCAATTCTCATATTTATTAATTTCAGAAGCACCAGTTTTCCATGGGTAATTTTTCCTGCCTTAGGATGGGGTTTTGGGGTTTTGATGCACGGTTTAGAAGCTTTTGGCTATAATCCGTTGTACGGTAAAAAATGGGAAGAACGAAAAATGCAAGAATTTATGGAGGATGAAAATTTTTAAAGTCATCTTATGTCGGTAATGAAACGTATATCCGTATTAAAATTTAATGATGATAAGAGAAAAAAGTTGGTTATGGGCAGTCGTAGTCAATTCATCCATCTGAATCAACAGTTCAGAACCTAAGTATTTATAAAACAAGACAAGTTATAGAAATTTGATAGTATCAAAATGGATAACCTTAAAAACAAAGATCAAATGAACTTTACAGCAAATAATCAAACAGAGAATAGTGCTGAAGCTAAATATATTAGGGCCAAAGAACGGGTAACAGAAATAAAGGATTTTTATTCAAAACTTTTAAGGTCAGCCTTAACAATTGTCTTTTTGGCAGCTATAAACTACTACACTAACGGGTGGTTTTATATGTGGTTTTTATGGGCTGCTTTAGGTATCGGAATTAGTTTGGCATACAAAGCGACAAAAGTTTTTGGTATGAATCCGTTTCTAAGTAAAGACTGGGAGGAAAGAAAGATTAGAGAGTTTATGGACAATGAGGAGCAACAAAATAAATGGAAATAATGGAATATAACGATATTAAAAAACAACGCGCTAAGAAGCGGGTGGAAGAATTGAAGGGTTTCTACATACACTTTATAGTGTACATTCTGGTAAATATTATGATTAGCACCGTAATTGTAGTTGGTCAAATGCATGATGGAACAGAATTTTTAGATGCGATATGGAATTTCGGAGTAATATCAACATGGCTTTTTTGGGGTATAGGTGTGTTTTTTCATGCATTTAAGGTATTTAGCTTAAATCCTTTTTTTGGAAGAGATTGGGAAGAGCGTCAAATTCAAAAGTATATGGATGAAGATAGACAAGCTGCTGAAAAGTATAAATAATAAAAGGTAGAATCATGGAAACAAAAAATATAAATCTAGAATTGGCACGAGATAAAGCGCTTAAGCGCATAGAAGAAATCAAAGGTTTTTATATTCATGTAGCCATTTATGTGGTATTTGGTTTAGTGGTAATGTTTACCAGTGCAAATTACATTTCTTTTATTGGTAACATTGGTTTCTTAAATGAAATAGAGCTTTTAAACTGGATTGATTGGAGGGTTTACGGAACACCCATTATATGGGGTATTGCCCTAATTTTTCACGCTTTAAGTGTCTTTGTTGAGAATCCTTTTCTGGGGAAAGCATGGGAAGAGCGGCAAATTAAAAAGTATTTAGAGAAATACTAAATCGAAAATTAAAAAAATACATTGAAATACCTAATAATAAGAACAAATTCAAAACCGTGTGAAAATGAGAAAAAGAACGCCATTAGGTTTTATATTTTTTAGTTGGTTATTATTCTTGTTCCCGATTATTGTTGGTGCACAAAATAGTTTTTGCATTGAAAACGTACGTCTTTTTGATGGCGAAGCGATTTTTGAAAAAGTGAATGTAAACATTGTAGATGGCCTTATTGATGAGGTTTCTTCAAAAAAAATTGAAGCCGATGTTGTCATAAATGGTCAAGGTAAATTTTTAATGCCAGCCATGACAAATGCCCATGTACATGTATGGTCTCAGTTTGCATTAGTAGAGGCTGCACAAGCCGGTGTTTTAAATGTTTTTGATATGCACGGCGTTGAACTTTATCAAGGTGCCTTGGTGCAATTAAAAGATTCAATAAATTTTGCTTCATTCTATAGAGCAGGGGCGGCAGCCACCGCGCCAGGCGGTCATGGCACACAGTTTGGATTTCCGAGTCCAACGCTAAATAGCCCAGAAGAAGCGGTTGCATTTGTTGATGAACGTGTTAAAGCAGGTGTTGACTATTTAAAAATTATAGTCGAACCTTGGAAAGCGACACTTAATGAAGCTACAGTAGGTGCGTTGATCGCGGCAGCTCATGCTAAAGATTTGCTAGCTGTAACCCATGTATCAAGGGCTGATGATGCGTTAATGGTTGTAAAAAATAATAGCGATGGTCTTGTGCATCTTTGGTGGGATAGACCTTTAAATGATAAAGAAATACGTGAATTAACTGATTCAAATAATTTCTTTGTTATCCCGACTTTGTTGACCAATATCTTGGCTACTGAGCAAATTATGAAGGGTAAGCCTGACGCGAAGTTCTTATCAAAAGTAGAGTTGCTGACCGAAACTAAAAAATTGTATGATGCTGGTGTTCCTTTATTAACAGGCACAGATCCCCCCAACGTAACTATTAACTATGGCAGCGATCTTTATAAAGAAATAAAATTAATGGCAGAAGCGGGAATTCCGGTTATTGAAGTGTTGAAAGGTACTACTTCGTTTCCCGCTAGATATTTCAAATTAGATAAAAAAGGATTTGTCAAAAAAGGGTACCGTGCTGATTTAGTGCTCATTAATGGAAATCCTTTAGCGTATATTGACGACATTTCTAAAGTGGAAATGGTCTGGAAATACGGCAGATTGGTTGAAAGAAAATAAAGTTAACATTGAGAAGCTAAAAACGCCCATCCATGAACGTAATCATTATTGAAGACGAAAAACCAGCAGCAAGAAGACTTTCTAGGCTTTTAAAAGAACTTGAGGTGCATGTGTCAGTTATGCTGCACTCTGTTGAAGAGTCAGTGAATTGGTTTCAAGAAAATCAGCATCCTGATCTCATATTTTTAGATATTCAGCTTTCTGATGGTCTCTCTTTTGAGATTTTTGATGTTGTTGAAGTTAAAAGCGCCATAATTTTTACAACTGCTTATGATGAGTATGCGCTACAAGCTTTTAAATTAAACAGTATTGACTACTTATTAAAACCTATTGATGATGAAGAATTAAATATTGCCGTTGAAAAATACAAAACACTAAAACCCAAATCTCAAAAATTAGCGCTAGATTTTGATGACATAAAAAAGTTATTGATCAACCCGGTTGAAAGAGAATACAAAAAAAGATTTACAACTAGAGTAGGGCAGCATCTAAAAATTATAAATACTGATGAGGTGGAATGTTTTTATAGTGAAAATAAAGGTACCTATGCAGCTACAGTAGACGGAAGAAATTATTTGTTAGATACCACACTCGAAAATTTAGAAAGCGAACTTGAACCAAAAATTTTCTTTAGAGTTAGTCGAAAATTTTATGTAAATATTGCGCACATTAATGACATCATTTCATATACAAATTCAAGACTTCAAATCAAATTAAATACGTATATTGAACAAGAAATCATTGTCAGTAGAGAGCGGGTTAGAGACTTCAAGTTATGGTTAGAATAATTATATATAATTTACTGATAATTAACTAAATAAATA
>CAZKQM010000115.1:0-6308 GCA_964554895.1 uncultured Maribacter sp.
TAAATAAAAAGAATTAAATTTGCAGCCTGAATTTAGTGCCTGTCGGAATGGGCGCAACAAAGATTATTCAAGATGAAAAAAGGGATACACCCAGAAAATTATAGATTAGTTGCTTTTAAAGACATGTCAAATAATGATGTGTTTTTAACTAAGTCAACTGCAGAGGCCAAAGAAACACTTGAAGTTGATGGCGTTGAATACCCTCTAGTAAAATTAGAAATTTCAAGAACTTCTCATCCTTTCTATACCGGTAAAGCGAAATTCTTAGATACTGCTGGTAGAATTGATAAGTTCAAGAGCAAATATGATAAATTTAAGAAGAAAGCTGCACCAGCTGTAAAAGAAGAGCCAAAGCAAGAAGCACCTAAAGTTGAAGCTAAGGCATCAAGCGAAGAAGAATAGCGTTTTCGTAATACTAAAGCAGGCGCCTCTAATACGAAGTATTGGAGGCGTTTTTTGTTGGCCTCCCCTAACCCCTCCAAAGGAGGGGGATAATTTCTTCTGAGGATTACCTATTTTTGCGTATTAAATTATTGTATTAATGAACTATATTCTATTTGACGGCCCTTCAAGAGAGGCTTTACTGCCTTTTACCTATACTAGGCCAGTTGCTGATATACGTGTCGGAATTTTGACCATTCGTGAAAAATGGGAAAAATATTTAGGGTTAAGCACAACAACCATTACAGAAGACTATCTTTCTGAAAAGTACCCCATGGTTGAAATGGAGGAGAATATTTTGATCAATTCTTCTTTCTTACCTAACCAAGAACTGATAAATCAAATAAAGGCGTTAAAGAAAAATGAAGCTGTTTTTTATAAAGAAGATGTGATCGCCTTTTTTGCACAAGAGGCACAAGAAGATTTTGACCTGTCATCTTTTAAGCAGATTGAATTTTCAGGAAATCTTATTCAAATAGAAAATACTTGGGATATTTTTTCAAAAAATGCTGAAGCGCTTCAAGCCGACTTTGATTTCATAACAAAAGGAAGAAAAAGTCAGCCTATTTCAGAAACTAATAGTTTAATTAATTCTGAACATATTTTTCTTGAAAAAGGTGCACGGGTTGAGTATAGTATTTTAAATGCCACAGATGGCCCCATATATATTGGTAAAAATGCCCAGATTTGGGAAGGAAGTCTTATTCGTGGTGCTTTTGCATTGTGCGACCATGCCACTGTTAAAATGGGAGGGAAGATTTACGGTGCAACGACAATAGGACCATGGAGTAAAGTATGTGGAGAAATAAGTAATGCGGTTATTTTTGGCTATTCAAGTAAAGGTCATGAAGGTTATTTAGGAAATGCCGTATTAGGCGAGTGGTGTAATATTGGTGCTGATTCAAACAACTCTAACCTTAAGAATAATTACGCAAAAGTAAGATTATGGAATTATGCTTCTGAAAGCTTTGAGCAAACTGGTCTGCAGTTTTGCGGACTCATGATGGGCGATCATAGTAAAACTGCTATAAATACCATGTTTAATACAGGAACTGTAATTGGCGTTAACTGCAATATTTACGTACCTGGTTTTCCGCGTAACTTTGTACCTAGTTTCAGTTGGGGTGGCGCCTCTGGATTTACAGAATACTTGCCAAAAAGAGCATTTGAAGCAGCCAAAGTGATGATGGCGCGTAGAAATGTAGAATTTAATGAAGTAGAAGCCCGTATTTTAGAACATGTTTTTGAGCTTTCTAAAAAATGGAGGAAGTATTAAGTTTCAGTAAAAAAGTAATCAATTCTTTGTGAAAAAGAAAGTGGCATTTTATACATTAGGCTGTAAGCTGAACTTTTCCGAAACTTCAACGATTGCAAGAGGTTTTCAGAAAGAAGGTTTTGATCGTGTCGATTTCTCAGAGAAGGCTGATATGTATGTTATTAATACCTGCTCAGTTACTGAGAATGCTGATAAACGCTTTAAAACGGTTGTAAAACAAGCGCAGAAGGCAAATCCCGAAGCATTTGTAGCTGCAATAGGTTGTTATGCACAATTGAAACCAGAAGAATTGGCTGATGTCAATGGTGTGGACCTTGTTTTAGGGGCCACTGAAAAATTCAATATCACTGATTATGTCAATGACCTGAGTAAAAATAATAAAGGAGAAATACATTCATGTGAAATTGACGACGCTGATTTTTATGTAGGTAGTTATGCTATTGGCGATCGCACCCGTGCCTTTTTAAAAGTTCAAGATGGCTGTGATTATAAATGCACCTATTGTACTATTCCGCTAGCAAGAGGAATTTCGCGCAGTGATACACTTGAAAATGTTTTAAAAAACGCAGCAGAAATTTCGGCGAAAGGCATTAAAGAAATAGTATTAACAGGAGTTAATATTGGAGACTATGGTAAGGGAGAATTTGGCAACAAGAAACACGAACACACGTTTTTAGATTTGGTTAAAGCCCTCGATGAGGTTGAAGGTATTCATCGGTTGCGTATTTCTTCAATAGAACCAAATCTTTTGAAAAATGAGACTATTGATTTTGTAGCACAGAGTTCTTCTTTTGTGCCTCATTTTCATATTCCGTTACAAAGTGGTAGTGATACTTTGTTGAAGTTAATGAAAAGGCGCTATATGAGTAATTTGTATGTGGATAGGGTAAGAAAGATTAAAGAAACGATGCCTCATGCCTGTATTGGTGTTGATGTTATTGTGGGTTTTCCTGGTGAAACGGATGAATTTTTTTTAGAAACCTATAACTTTTTAAACAAACTCGATATTTCTTATTTACATGTATTCACCTACTCTGAGCGTGATAATACTGAGGCAGCTATTATGAATGGTGCAGTACCTAAAAATGTAAGAACCAAGAGAAGTAAGATGTTGCGCGGACTCTCAGTGAAAAAACGAAGGGCTTTTTATGAAAGCCAGTTAGGTAGCCAAAGAACAGTATTGTTTGAAGGCGAAAATAAAGAAGGCTATATTCACGGGTTTACTGAGAATTATGTCAAAGTTAAAACTCATTGGAACCCCAACTTGGTCAACACGCTTCATAAAATTGAACTAACTGAAATTGATGAAGACGGATTGGTGCGTTTTGAATGTATAACACCTCTAGTTTAGCCATAAAAAAAACCTCCCATCAGGAGGTTTTATTCCTTTTTAAAATGTTTTTTGTTAGATTCTAATGCCAACAGGTAACATTTCTTTGTATTGTCTGTTTTTTCTTAAAAAACCTGCTATTTGAGGGCTTGTTGGAACTACACGTTGATTTTTATCTTGAATATGGTGCAGTACAGATTTAATGAAATCTTCTTTAAAACCATCTTGAGAAATAGCTTCTGGTATAACTAATTTGGTTAGAAAAACTTTACGCTCTTGTGATGAGTATTCAATCTTGGCTAAATGTCCTTCTACGCTAGTTTCAAATTGTCTAAGAAAGCTATTGTCTTTAATTTCTACTTCATTCATATAGTTTGATTTTAAGTTTGGCTTAAGACAAAAAAATTACGGGGTTCTAGACCGTAACTTCTACTATTTTTTTATACTATCTTTAGCTAAAATATAGGTTCAGCTAAGGCAGTGGACAAAAGTACAACAAATTTCACGTTTTTCCTAAAATTAAAGACCTTTTAAAGTTTATGATTAATGAAAAGACTCATGTTTATTTGATGCCAGGTATGGCTGCTAATCCTTCAATTTTCAAGCATATTGAGTTACCTCAAGAGCAGTTTGAACAACATCTGTTATCTTGGTTTGTACCTAAGAAGGGTATGACTTTATCAGCATATGCTGAAGAAATGTCAAAACAAATTGTACATAAAAACCCTGTTTTGATAGGGGTCTCATTTGGTGGTATGTTAGTTCAAGAAATGGCTAAATATATAAATACAAAGAAGGTTATTTTGGTTTCAAGTGTGAAACATGAGTCTGAATTGCCAAAGCGCATGCTATTTGCTAAATACACAAAGGTTCATAAATTATTGCCCACCGGGTTGGTTAATAATGTTGAACTTTTAGCCAAATATGCTTTTGGTGAAACGGTAACCAAACGCTTAGAACTTTATGAGGAATATCTTTCAGTTCGTGACAAATACTACATTGATTGGTCAATAGATCAGATTGTAAATTGGAAACCATCTTACTGCCCTGAATGTATGGTACACATACATGGAGAGAAAGACAATGTGTTTCCTATTTCAAATATTAACGAATGCATTCCTGTAAAAAATGGCACGCATACCATGATTATTCATCGTTCTAAGTGGTTTAATGAGCACTTACCAACAATTATTTTGCAATAAAAGAGTTGTATTTATACCTTTAGATTTCAAACCGTACCAAAAATGAAAGTTTTAAAAAACCTATTGATGAGCATTGGTGTGCTTTTTGTTATTAGTACATTACTATTTGCAATTCAGCAAAATCAAGAAATAATTCATCTAAAAGAAGAGGTAAAGAAAAAAAATGTTGCTGATGGGTACCAAATTTCAGCAATTGATATTCCTGAAGACCTAAATTTTGCGGGCGAAAAAGTACCACAAGAAGATCCCGAAATTTTAGAACGTGTTGATCGTGAATTTCTTGTGAACACCTACTGGCAATCAAATGCGCTCTTATTGATGAAAAGAGCACACAAATACTTTCCTATTATTGAACCTATTTTGGCGAAGAATGGCATTCCTGATGATTTTAAATATTTAGCAGTTGCTGAAAGTGGTTTAGACAATGTAGTGTCACATGCTAAAGCAACAGGCTTTTGGCAAATTATGAAGGCTACAGGTCAAGAATACGGACTAGAAATTAACAAGAATGTTGATGAGCGGTATCATTTAGCAAAATCGACTGAAGTGGCTTGCCAATACTTGAATAAGTATAAGAAAAAATACGGAAGTTGGACACTTGCCGCTGCCGCTTACAACACCGGTACAGGTTCAGTTGATAAATATTTGAAAATTCAAAAGGTCAATAATTACTATGATTTGTTACTCGGGCAAGAAACTGGGCGCTATGTATTTAGAATCATGGCGATTAAAGAAATTTTGAGTAATCCTGAGAAATACGGATTTGAAATTGCCGAAGAAGATTTATACAAAGCAGTACCTACCTTTAAGGTTGAGGTCGACACCCCAATAACTGATTTCGCAGATTTTGCCAAACAGTATGGCGTAAACTACAAAATTTTAAAGCGCCACAATGCCTGGTTACGTGAACCACATTTGAATAATCAGTCAAGAAAAAATTATACGATTGAGATTCCGCATAAAGGACATTATAAGCAAATAGAACCCTAATTAAATTCTTTTCATTTGCTTTTGCATCATCTTAATTTGCTCAGTAAGCATATTATTCGTGTCTAGTTTTTTAGCTTCGTTTAAAAGCATGGTAGCTTCTCTTTTACGCCTTTTTTGCATGGCAATACCCGCTAAACTTAATTTGGCCATAGCAATATCATAATCCATTGTCAAACCAAATTTGAGTGCTTTTTTAAAGTATTTTTCAGCTTGGGTTAAATTGGTTTGAGAAAAAATGATTCCGTGTAAATAATTGTAATATCCTTGTTGTTTAACAGTCAATGCTTTTTCAGGGTCTTTAATTTTATTCAACCATTTTTGTGTGCCATCCATATCTTGCTTTCGCATTCTCAGAAACGCCAGTAAAATCATTTCATTTCTGAAATAAAGGAAGATAAATATCAATGAAAGAAGAATTAAAAAGATTCCGTTTCCAATATTTCCTTCATAAAATTGATAACCAGCAAAGGCAATGATTAGGCCAGCGATAATAAGTTTGAATATTTTATTAAACATAGTTGTTAAATATAAAGAGGTATTTTAATTTATTTTAGACCCTCATTTATAGGTTCTAAATATATGAGCTCTCACAATGTAAAAACTCATTCGCGCAAAAATACTAAATTACCTAAGTAGTGGCACCAGCGATTTTATAAATTATTTTTTCTTTTGTATTTGGCAAAGAAAAAACTCTTCGTATATTTGCGCCCAGTTTTGCAGGTATAACTGCTCAACATTCACAAAGAAAAGGATTTACAGATGCCAGGTCAAAAGAGAACATATCAGCCTTCAAAGCGTAAAAGAAGAAACAAGCACGGTTTTAGAGAGCGTATGGCAAGTGTTAATGGGAGAAAAGTTCTTTCAAGAAGAAGAGCTAAAGGAAGAAAAAAATTATCTGTATCCTCTGAGCTGAGACACAAAAAATAATGATTAGATTTTTTATAAAATATTAAGGTGTTACTTATCTGAAAGTAGCACCTTTTTTTTGTCCTTATTAGAAGCGTTAAAATATTCGAGAGCATGCCAAAAAGAAAAGATTTAAAGTCAATATTGATCATTGGGTCTGGAC
>CAZKQM010000116.1:0-6249 GCA_964554895.1 uncultured Maribacter sp.
AAGAATAGGACCGCTGTAAAACAATACTTAATTTTAGTCATCATTTGAATTAATTATTAATAGATTGAAATGTAAAGTTTTTTTAAGAATCTATTAAGAATTGTTACAATTTTAACATTCCTTTAGTATCCGACTTAAGCAGCACGAAACTCTTTTTCTTACCCTTTATTTTAAAATGGACAACATTCTGCTGTTCATCAAAAAGGTCAGTAAGTATTTCATTTTGAATTTGGATGTATTTTACCGAATCTAGGTTGATTTTAGCAAGCTCGATATAAAAAACACAAACATCATTGTCATACTTTTTACCAATTAAATCATAACTTTTATTTTCACCATCAATCTCAACCTTAAACTTTTTACGCAAATATTTCTCAAGATACTCATCAGCTACTTTTGACTCAGTATCTGCATCTAAATTTGCCGCAACCTCATAGCGTTCTAATAGAACGGCCTCCAAATCATCGATAAAAATTCGCGTAGTGATTTGCAAGGCATCGTCTTTTTCAGAATAGCCTATATTCGTTACACTCACATAAAATTTATGGGTGGTGAATGCCACTAAGGGCAGTATTAAAACCAGCAATATTTTTTTTAAGTGTTTCATTTCTTCGTCATTAATCGTTCAAAAATAAGCAAATCATATGCCAAGCTATAATTCAATCAAGTTCGTTGTTTTTTCTATAGACCAGACTATTTCTTTGTAAAAACTCCCATAATCTTAAAATATCATTTGCCTCAACAACTTCAGAATAAAGAGAATCAACCTCGCAAAAATTCATAAAATCATTGATTCGGTTTTCAGGTATTTTTAATTCTTGTTGGTATATCGAATCATGGTAAAATCGTTTTACCTTGTTTAATATCGCAATTTCTTTATCTATTGCTACGTAGTTTTTTAGTGTCTTTGTCCTTCCAGTGATTCTGTTTAAAATTTTATGAAGATTAATCACTATCATGGGATTGAAAGTGGAATCAAGTCTAAAATTTGCCCCTTCGATAAACCTACCTCCATCCGCCTCGGCAAGTTTTCTTTCATTTTGAGTCTTTATCTTATTGTAGGCATTGGGTAGGCCCAGAGTTGATGCTGTTACAATGTTTTCGACCTGTATGCGTGCAGCATCTCGTTTCATATCTCCCGTTAAATTATATGGCGTTACTACCACCTCGCTCAATTCGGTAAGGGCCTCTTCTAAATAAACTTCGAATTTTTGGTTTTCAAGAATTTTCGAAGTTATCACTACTTCTTTTTTCTTGTATTGCACTGCAGAGAAAACCAACGTATCATTGAACCTTGCCGAAATTGTGAAAAACCCTTGAAAATCTGTTATTGTACCCTTATTTGTAGTGATGTTAGAAACGTGGGTGGCCGCCACATCTCCGTCTTTGCTAAACACCCTTCCTTCAAGCTTCGTCCTAAAATCTTGAGCATTACTGAACCACCCAAAGAAAAACAAAAAAATTAAGAGGATATGTTTATCAATTTTTTTCAATACGTCTATTTTGACCTAATTGGAAAAATCAATCAAGTTCATTATTCTCACGGTAAAGAAGGCTCTTCTTTCTAATAAATTCCCAAATCTTCAATCTATCATGGGTATCAACGATAGTTTGAAAAGCAGTATCGACCTCACAGAAATATAGCAGGTCATCAATTTTCTCTTCTGGAATTTTAAGATCGATGCGAAAAAGTGAATCCGCATAAAATTCCTTTACACGTTCAGTTCGGGAATACAACTTGTTTCTTGCCACCCTTTTCTTCAACATTTTGGTTCTGCCGCTTATTCCATTTAATATCGGATTAAGAGGAATTAACCCTGATCCAGAAGTAGCTTCAAACAACTCTCGTTCAGCCTTCGTTATCGGAAGAACATAGGCATTTGGCAATCCAAGGGTTGATGCTGTAACAACAGGTTCAGTCTTTAGAACACCAATGTCTTTGGTTATATCACCTGACAGATTATATGGGGTCACAACTACCTCATCTAATTCTGTTAAGGCATCCTCTAACTTCACATTAAACAGGCGCTGCTGTAAAATTTCTCTAGATACTACAATTTCTTTTTTCTTGAATTGCACCGCAGAAAAAAGTAAGGTGTCATTTAAGTTGGCTCTAATTTGAAAAAAACCATCAATATCAGTAATCGTAGCCTTATTTGTAGAAATATTTTGAACGGTAGTTGCGGCAACATCACCATCATTGCTATAAACTCGGCCCTCGATTTTCTTCGAAAACAAAGACTGTGCTCCAACAAATGTTGAAATCAAAAAAAAGCATAGTAGAAAAAAAACATGCTTATTCATCCAATTCTTGAAGAAAGGATTTGCTGTGGGTCACTAAAACGTCTATCAGTTCGAACTCGTTTTCTTTTTTCATTAGATTTCTAGTGGGCATTTTGTCATCACAATAAAACAAAAAAGCATCAATTTTATCTTGAGGAATTTGTAAATCCATCACAAAAAACTCGTCGTCATATAACTGTCTCATTACATCGCTAACTTTCAACGGTTCTTTTTCTTCAGGCTTGTCATTTTTGAAAACTTTGGAAAGGGCTTTATAAATTCCTACAAAATTCAAACCGTCTTGCATACCGCGCTCTGTTTGAGACAAAGCAATATTATCAACTTCAGAAGATCGATCTATTTCGTATTCAAATTTCTCCTTTAAAATCTTATTCTTGGTCGCTAAAAATCGTTCTTGTTGATCAGGGGTAACTACTACCTCTTGAAGTTCAGTAACCTTTTCATTGACTTCAATTACCAAACGATTATTACTTATGATTTCCTCTGTAACTTGAACAATTTCTATTTGATAGTTTAAAGCAGAAAAAACCAATTCGTCTCCTACTTTGACCCGTATTTGGTATTCTCCATTTTCATTGGTAATAGTAGCAAATTCAGAGGTTGTATTGATTACATTCTCGTTAGGCACATTGACATTGCGGTAAAGAACTTTACCTCTTAAAATAACACGGCCATCATCTTGGGCCATTGAGATAAAAGAAAAGAATAAGGTTAGGCTATAAAGTAATACTTGTTTCATATCTTGTTATTAAGAAAAAGACCAAAAGAAATAAGACAAATCTGCCGTAGGGTTTTTCGGTTTTTAGTGGTTATAAAGAAAATATAAGTTTAGGTTTAAAAAAAATGGTCGTCACTAAACTTTTGTTAATTTGTCGACGCATCGATGCAAAAACAAATAATACGTAATGATTTAGGGGTAGCAAGTATACTATTTTCTGTTAATTTACCTGTCCTTCACCCTATTCAAAGCACGTTTTACCTAGTAAAATGAAGATTTTAAATGTATACCCTTATTTTTGTTTGTTAGCACAACGTAACACCGATAAGTTTCAATGAGAAATTTAATTCCATTCTTGCTTATCACCATTTTCGTTGGCACAGCCTTAAGTGCCCAAGTCAAGATTGGTGATAATCCTCAAAATATCGACCCTTCTTCGGTCTTAGAACTGGAGAGTACCGACAAAGTGTTGGTAATTACCCGTGTAACAACCGCACAGATGAATGCCATCATACCCAGTCAGGGGGCATTGTGTTTTAATACTGATTTACAAAGTGTACATTATTATGATGGTACGCAATGGGTAAATATTGGAGGTGGTGGCGGCACAGGTGGACCGCTGACTGCAGATCCTATTGTAAACGACGTCAGTACCATTGTCATAACACCTACGGCAACAGGCGATAATTTAGAAGTCGCCCCGAATAGTATAAAAAGTGAACAAATTGTCGATGGGGGAATCAATGGGGTAGATATTCAAGATGGTTCTCTCGGGCCTGGTAAACTTCAAGACTTTTCAATCACGCAAGAGAAATTATCAGAAAATTCAGTGGGGGCATTCGCCTTAGACAATGATAGTTTCGGTGTAAGTGCCTTTAACAACGATGCGGGTTATATAACCGCAAGCGATATCAATCTTGTTAGTGGCGATGTGGGCAATGTAATTGAAAATAGGGTTGATGGTGTTTTTTATAACGACCAGCCGTTGATTACTGCAATCAATCAAAATACAGACGCTATTGCCTTAGATGACGATCAAAGTGCTACGAATGAAATTCAAAACCCGACGCTTACAGGAACCGAGATTGGTTTAACCGGCACGGGTACAACCATTGATATAGGCCCTTTAATTAGCGGTAGCGGATCAGATGATCAAAATTTAACCTTAAACGGAAATACCATTGAAATCGAGGATGGAAACACCATTGACCTAACGCCAATTCTCGGTGCCTCGGGCACTGACGATCAGAATTTAGGACCTGCTACTTTGAACGCTTCAAATATGCTGACCATAAATATTGAGGGAGGAAACCCGACTACTGTGGATCTGAATCCATTAGCTGGGGGTGCTGCTGATGGTTCTGAAACTATAATTAATACAAGCCCTACAGTATCTGTTGCAGGAACCGGAACCACACTCGACCCTTATGTCCTAGCCAGTTCGGGTGGTTCAGATGGTTCTGAAACCATAATCAATACAAGCCCTACGGTATCAGTTGCGGGAACCGGAACCGCCCTTGATCCATATCTCCTAACAAGCTCAGGTGGAGCGGATGGCTCTGAAACAATAATAAATTCTACTACAACAGTAACTGTTGCGGGCACAGGAACAACAGCTGACCCTTATGAACTTACTGCAATTGGTGGAGCAGGAGGCACCACTGAAGTTGTAGACGGTATCACCTTAACCGGGGTAGGTACTGGCGTTGATCCTTTTAAAATAGAACCTGGTGCCGATGGTCAGGTATTGGTTACAACAGGTACTACTGTAGCTTGGGACGATCCAATGGGGTCAGGTAGCACAGAAGAAGCTGATCAAACTACAATTACAGGTGTAGGAACGAATGCTGACCCATTTAAAATTGAGCCTTCTACTGTAAATGGACAATTTCTTCGAACAGATCCTACCGGAAATGTTATTTGGGATGATTTGCCTTCAGGTACTGGGGGTGCTGTTACATCAGACGGAATAACCATTGTGGGTACAGGTGCAGATGCTGCCTCAGCCTTGAGTGTGCCTGTAGATGGCATCACGGACGTTCAAATAGCGAATGGAACAATCTTAGCAGAAGACCTGAACAATATGGGGGCTACTGATGGACAAATACTGAAATGGGACGATGCCTCCACGTCATGGGCCTTAGCAGCAGACGATACAGGGGCAGCTGCTCTTACAGATGGGAATATTTTCGTAGGAGATGCGACCAACACCCCTCAAGGTGTAACACTCTCCGGTGATGCAACCATTGATAATTTGGGTGCTCTCACAATTGCTGATGATGCAATAACATTAGAAAATATTGACCAGAACGGTGCAACTAATGGTCAAGTCATGAAATGGGACGATGCCACTACCTCATGGGTCCTTTCTGCTGATGATGCAGGGATAAATACTCTGACCGACGGGAATATTTTCGTGGGAGATGCAACCAACACCCTTCAAGAAGTAACACTCTCCGGTGATGCAACCATTGATAATTTGGGTGCTCTCACCATTGCTGATGATGCAATAACAAGTACGAAAATTGAAAACGCTACAATTTTAGCGGAAGATTTAAATGCAATGGGAGCTACTGCAGATGGAGATATATTACAATGGAATACTGCATTAAATGCAGCAGCAGGTGGCTGGGAGGTTACAACAAATCCTACCCATACGGGTACAGCAAACCATATTTTCTTCGCCGATGCAACAACAAGCGAACCAGTTACAAGTCCAAACGGTGGATTAGTTTGGGATCAGGCCGCAAGATTTAATTCAGGGGCGTTGTTTGTTGGTCTCGATGGTGGTGTACCTTCTAATGATGTAAAAGTTCATATCGCAGAACAATTGACTGGCGCGAATCAAGTGGCTTACGGACTGATGTTGCAAAACAGAGCAAGAGGCATAGGCAATGGCACTGGCATCCTTTTTTCTGTTGATGATTTCACTACAACTTTCGGCAAAGGGGCTTTGGTTTTTGAAAGAACAGATCCTGATTGGCAAGTAGGAGATTTTCATTTTTTACAAAATGCAATAGCAGATGCCACGGGTCTTAACAATCCTGATATAACAACCGATAAGGCATTCACAATAAAAAGTAATAAGGACATTAAACTTTATGCAGGCCTCGAAGCGAATAATGGCTTGGGTGCTGATAATCAAGTTCTTTCCTCTGCTACCGTTGCTGGGCAAAAAGTAGTTCAATGGGTTAATGCGGGAGGAAGTGGTGACAATTTATCAACAA
>CAZKQM010000117.1:0-6205 GCA_964554895.1 uncultured Maribacter sp.
AACAGTTTATAACTGATAAACCAGAATTAAAAGAAAGTTTAATCTATTTGTACGCATAAATTTAATCCCTGCTAAGAGCGGGGATTTTTATTTTTGGTTAATTGGGCTGATAATTTTCACATCCTGAAATTTAATTGCTCCCCGCACAATTCCCGAGATAACATCACGCAATGCCTCAGTTATTTGAATTTTCAATTTGCTTTTATGAAAAATCATGCTAACCTCTCTTGCAGGTGATGGTTCTTCAAAGTATTTCAAATTCATTTTTTTACTTTCATCTAATTCTAAGGTATTCAAATAGGGCAATAGGGTCATACCTAATTCTTCATCTGCCAAATTAACAAGGGTTTCAAAACTGCCACTCTGCAATTGAAAATGTTCACTTGAAACATCTTTGTGCGCTGAACAAAGATTGATGACTCCGTCTCTAAAACAATGACCGTCTTGCAACAACAAAATATCAGAAACATCGAGGTCTTCAGGGGTTATTTTGCTAGCTTTCTGTAAACGATGATTTGAAGGTACATAGCCTACAAATGGCTCATAGTAAAGCGGTTTCTCTTTAATAAATTCTATTTCTAAAGGTGTAGCTGCAATGGCGGCATCTAAATGTCCTTCTTGAAGATTTCGAATGAGTTGTTCAGTTGATTGCTCTTTTATAATCAAATTAACTTTAGGGTACTTAGTAATAAATGTTTTTAAAAACATGGGTAAAAGGGTAGGCATGATTGTAGGTATAATCCCTAAAACAAACTCGCCCCCTATAAACCCCTTATCTTGGTCAACAATATCTTTTATTCGGTTAGCTTCATTGACAATATTCTTTGCCTGCATCACTATTTTTTGACCCACTTCTGTGATGCCGATAGGCTTTTTACCGCGATCAAAAATCTGAACATTTAACTCATCTTCAAGTTTTTGAACTTGCATACTTAAAGTGGGCTGTGTCACAAAACTTTTTTGAGCAGCCAAAGTAAAATTGCGATACTCTGCCACGGCAAGTACATATTGTAATTGGGTAATGGTCATTAATATAGTTTTGACCGATAAAAATATAAAATTCTATCACTAAAACTTATACTAAAGATTAAAATTTTTGATAAAACAAAAGACCCACCAAGGGCGGATCTTTTATGTTCTGATTGATGAATAAATGAATTACATTCGAATTCTAATTTCTTGATCCTCAACAGTAACCTCGAACTGCGCGCTGTTAAAAGATGGGGGCCCGTACAGATTCATTTCCCCTGATGTACCATAGCTTTCTTTGGGCATTCCACTCGCCTCAAAATCCATTTGTTTATTGTCATTGGCATCATGCATGACCATAATAGCAAAAGTTCCGGGGGCCACGTCTGTAAAGGTTAATGTAACTTCACCTGCAGTAGCAGGGGCCGAGGCGTTGACTACTCCAGGTCCTTTCATAAAGGTGTCGGCGGTATGCAGGCTGCCTAAAACGGATCCTTCGTCATTACCTACGTTTTCAATGACTACCGTAATTGTTGCTCCTTTGGTTTCTTGCGCTTTTGTTGTAAATGTGATTAAGACTAAAATTAATACTACTGCTAATTTTTTCATGATTAATGAGTTTAATGGCTTTCCTGAGAAATTAGGAATATGCTGATTAATAGTTTAATAGTTATTGATGACTCAAAGATGCGAAAGCACTGGCGCGAATTTAAATGTATCTTACTGAGTTGTTAATTTTTAATACCCAATTGTAGATAGGTTTGTATTTAGCTGATAACAAGAATATTAGGTAACCCCTCTATTCAAAGCTTTTTTTACTTCTGCTCTAATTGATGAATTAATTTAGTGATGTACGGAATCATCAGTTTTGGGTTCTTCCAGGCAATTTCATGTCCTTTTTCAGGAATAGAAATGATTTCAATATTTTGAAAATTAGCCTTACTAAATTCAATATTTTCATAAGGTACTAAATCATCAATAGTACCATGAATATGTACCACGGGTATCGTTATATTTTTCCAATCATTTTGTAGTAAAGCCAATTCTTGGGCATGTACTTTCTTTTCATCTCCAGCAACACGATAACCAGTAGGTACTAACCATCGTGTTAATTTCCATTGGGTAAATTTAGCCGCCCAAATTTCTTTTTCTATTTCAGGGTCTATAGCAGGAGAAATCATGACCACCCCTTTGATGTTCGAATTGATTAAAGCGATTCTTGCGGCTAAAGGGCCACCATATGATGAACCAATAGCAATAACATTCTTTAGATTTTTATCATCAATCATAGCACTCATGATTTGTGCTTGTGTTTCAATTGAGGTCATCTCGTCTCCAAAATTTGAATAGCCATAGCCAGGTCTGTCAATAGCATGAAGATTGGCCACATTTTGAAGTAATGAATCTTTTAAATACCCATTCCAAGCAGATAACGAGCTGGGCGAACCGTGAAAGAAAATTAAATCTATATTTCGTTTATTCCGCGCAACTGTTAGGATACGTACTTTTAAATCAAGACTATCTACGTCAAAATAGGTAATGGCATGAGCTACACCTAAAGCCTTAAAATTCTCATGAATTTCTTCATCAGATTCACGCCATTGAAGTACTGTGCACGAATAATTTAGAATAAATAAGAAAAGAATACCAAGTGCGGGTAAAAAGAACTTTTTCATAGTTTGGGCTATTACCTATTCAATAGGCCCTACTAATATAAAAAAGGGAAGTGATTTAAATCACTTCCCTTCACATTTTTTCGTTGCTATTTTAGCTATTCGTTGCTATCGGAAAAAGTACTTTTAGTTGTTCTGATGTCTTTTTTAAGTGAGCGTATCGCCTCTCTTTTGGCTAATTTCACTTCTTGATATTCAACTTTTGTTTGCATTTGATTAAAAGCAAGTTGCATATCACTTGAATCTAGCATAGATTTTGGCGAATATTCAGTTGCATATCTTTTTGAGTAAATAGGTGTAAAATCGCCCAACATAAAAATAGAGTAATTGGTATAGGCTAAATATCCTGATTTACTTTCTTTCCACTTTACTTTATCATATATCTCAGAAGTTAAATACGCATATTTACCATAATTTTCTTTCATGTCATAAGTACTCAATTCTTCTTCAGTTACAAATTTGATATTGTCTGAAACTCGCCATGCATTGGTAAATGTTGATTTCAAAACTTTGTTTTTTCCTTCAATTGCAGCTAAATAATTTTTTAACGCTTCAGGATCCTTCTTTTCAAGCTTTTTTACTTTCTTCGGATTTGGAGTTTCAAGAACAACCAATAAAGGAATTTCTTTTAAATTCTCAATATCACTAAATTGACCGTATGAGAATTGCGCTTGAGCCATACTAGAGGTAAATAGTAAAGTCAAAACTGCGAGCAGTGTTATAGTATTTATAGATTTCATGATAAAATAATTTTAGTTAGTAAAATCTGAGTTTAAAAGGTCAAAAACTGTTTTTTAACGATTAAACCGATTATGCTAACGATATATTTTACCTTTTAGTATGCATAAAGTTTGAATTAAAATATTGGCTTTAAACTACCTTGACGATTTTTTTTTACTTCGTTTTGCGTGCGGATTGTATTCAAGACAACGTTGTAACCAAAAATCAAGATCTTTTTCTAAATCAATGCCTGCTTCACTTACAAATACAAAACCTTTCATTTTACGACCTGTAAACATCATTTCACTACAATGTTCTTTTTGTAAAGAATTTTCATAATTTTCAGGACCGACACGTGCCATGAGTAATGAAGAATTGGTGTTTTTGTCAATATGCATTCCAAAGCACATCTTATCATCAACCATAAAACAAAGTCCGCCCATCATTTTCTTCTCCTCAAAAGAAATTGAATGCTCTTTTAAGTATTGCCGTGCTCGATCGGCCAAATGTTCATCGTATGCCATGTCAATAATTTTAAATTTGTTTATCACGCATGCATTTCGCTACCTCTTGACTGCCTGTGTTTTTAATTTTTTGTAGTTCAGCTATTATTTTCTGATGGTCATGTTCTCTGCCTTGCGATAATTTATAGCTAGCTTGAATAGTCTCTATTTTTATTTGAAAGCCAACAATACCTTTAATTTGGCGCATCGTTTCTGGCGATAAATTATGCAATGAAATGGGTTCTTTAGAATTTGTTTCATATTTGTCAACCAATTTATGCAAAGATGCCAGCGTTGCGGCTTCATCAATGATTTTGAGGGTACCATAAACGTGTACCGCAATATAATTCCAGGTCGGTACTTCTTCATTCTGATACCAAGAAGAAGAAACATAGCTATGTGGACCATTAAAAATACATAGTACCTCTTCATTTTCTGAAAAATATTTCCATTGTTGGTTTGCCTTTGCAATATGTCCTACTAAAACATTATTTCCATCCAAATCAATATCTAATTCTAATGGAATATGCGTAGCCCATGGTTTACCCTCAACTTGATTTACAAGAATACCAAAACTGTTTTGCGAAATAAAATCTTTTACCTCATCTAGATTTTCATTCTTATAATGTGGCGGAATATACATGGCTATTTTTTTACAGGATTGTCAATTTAGGCATAATCAATTAATTTTACCTCATGTCAGCAAAAGGATACCTGCATCAAATACACCCAGTCTTGCCCGTGAAAGATGTGGTAGAAGCTTTAGATTTTTATGTTAATCGTCTCGGTTTTAAAATAGGATTTGCAGATGATGCCAAAAATCCGACCTACGCGGGTGTTTTAAGAGATGGTATAGAAATACATTTGCAGTGGCACGATGCCCAAGAATGGGAAGTTGCAATTGATAGGCCCATGTTACGTATTGTAACACAAAATATTGATGGTTTGTATCATGAATATGCGGCCAAAGATGTTTTTCATGCCCACACCCTTTTAAGAGAAACTGCTTGGGGTACTAGAGAGTTCGCATTTTATGATCCGTTTCAAAATGGCTTAACTTTTTATCGCGATATTTGATTTAGTCATTCTTGGCAGGGCCAGAATTTCTGTTTCTATTTCGGTTGCGGTTTCTATTCCGATTGCGATTTCTGTTCTTATTATGGTTTGAATTACGAGAGCGATTTCTGTTTCTAGATTGATTATTTTTTGGCTTTTGAGAAGGCTTTCTGACTACCGTATCTTGCTCTGAGGCCTCATCCATAAAGGGATGTCCACCCAATCTAGGCACTTCTTGTTTAATTAGTTTTTCGATATCTCGTAAATAAGGACGCTCTTCAGCCATGCAAAAAGACATCGCGATTCCGCTAGCGTTTGCGCGACCCGTTCTACCAATTCTGTGCACATAGGTTTCTGAAACATTGGGTAAATCAAAGTTGATTACCAAGGCCAAATCATCAACATCAATACCTCGTGCGGCGATATCTGTGGCGACTAATACTTTAAGAGTACTCTCTTTAAATGCTCCTAAAGCTTTTTGACGTGCGGTTTGCGATTTGTTTCCATGAATGGCGGCTGATTTGATATCAGCTTGTGCCAGTTTTTTCACAATCTTATTCGCCCCATGTTTGGTTCTTGAGAATACTAAAACAGAATCTTCGGGTCTTTTTTTAAGCAGATGAATCAGCAATTTAGGCTTGTTTGATTTGCTTACAAAATAGACCCCTTGTTCAACCCTCTCTGCAGTCGCTTGTTCTGGTTTGATGGTAACCCGCTCAAAATCTCCTAACATTTTTCTTGAGAGTTCGACGATTGATTTTGGCATCGTTGCAGAAAAGAAAAGCGACTGTCTTTTAGGAGGTAGTTTTGCGATAATTTTTTTAATGTCATGAATGAACCCCATATCAAGCATCTGATCGGCTTCATCAAGAACTACAAAATCAAGATCTCTGAAAGAAATATAGCCTTGGTTCATTAAATCTAGAAGTCTACCTGGTGTTGCTATTAGAATATCAACTCCTGATTTTAAGGCATTCACTTGTTTGCCTTGTTTTACACCTCCAAAAATTACTGTGTTTTTGAGTCCCGTATACTTTCCGTAAGCTGTAAAACTTTCTCCAATTTGAATCGCTAATTCTCTAGTGGGTGTCACTACAAGGGCTTTAACTTTTCGTTTGTTTTGATTCAGACGAATACTTTCATATAAAAGGTGTAAGATAGGAATGCCAAAAGCAGCCGTTTTACCGGTACCTGTTTGCGCAACACCCAAAAGATCTTTTTTATTAAGAAGAATGGGTATGGCTTGTTCTTGTATAGGAGGAGGGTGGCTATAGCCTTCATCTT
>CAZKQM010000118.1:0-5615 GCA_964554895.1 uncultured Maribacter sp.
TGAGGCAACTAAAGATTATCAAGCAGGTAACCAATAGAGAATCAAAATCATTGGATAAATACCTGCAAGATATCAGTAAAATAGATTTAATAACCGCAAGCGAAGAAGTCGAACTAGCCCAGCGCATTCGTGAAGGTGATCAAAGAGCCTTGGAGAAACTAACAACAGCTAACCTAAGATTTGTTGTTTCAGTGGCCAAGCAGTATCAAAATCAAGGATTAAAATTACCAGATTTAATTAATGAAGGAAATTTAGGATTGGTAAAAGCAGCGAAACGTTTTGATGAAACTCGTGGTTTCAAATTCATTTCTTACGCTGTATGGTGGATACGTCAATCAATTCTTCAAGCTTTAGCAGAACAATCAAGAGTAGTTCGTTTACCCTTAAATAAGATTGGTTCAATTAATAAGATTAAGAAAACCTTTTCCTATTTAGAGCAGGCTCACGAGCGTCCGCCTTCTGCAGAAGAAATTGCTAAAGAATTAGAAATGACTGTCAGTGAAGTAAAACAGTCAATGAAAAATTCAGGTCGCCACGTATCTATGGATGCGCCTTTGCGCGAAGGAGAAGATTCAAACTTGTACGATGTTTTAAAGGCAGGTGAATCTCCTAAGCCTGACAAGATTTTGATGCAACAATCTTTGAATACTGAAATCAATAGAGCATTAGAAACCCTATCCCCAAGAGAGGCAGATGTAGTTAAACTATATTACGGTATTGGAGACCAACAATCTATGACTTTGGCTGAAATAGGTCAGACTTTTGATTTAACAAGAGAACGAGTTCGTCAAATAAGAGAGAAAGCTATTCGTAAATTACGTCACAATTCAAGAAGTAAATTGTTAAAAACGTATTTAGGGTAAAATTTACATTACCAACTAGAACAACAAAAGCCCATACTTTTTAGTATGGGCTTTTGTTATTGAGTGTTCTATAGTATTAAGAACAACTCAATTTGCTAATTTCAACATCAGTTAGAATATCATTTAAAGTTTCAATGAAATTCATGTAAGCCGCGTTGTCGGGGTTTTGTCTTGCCATAATTGTAGGTTTAAAAAGATTAGGTTCTTGAACTTAATTACATATAATCTAATTCGGCCAATTCGTTAACACTTAAAATTTCATTTAATTCTTGTAAAAAGTCAAGGTACTCTTCGCCGTAGGTATCGTAAAGCATATTTTTTTGATTTGGGTTACTATAGATTTGGATTTCAATTTCGTTACTCAAACATATTCATAACGTCGAGCTAATCCAATAAATTGTGGTGTAGTCACATAAATTTGTTGTGAAACTCCTTCTAAGTATTTTTCAAATAAAATTGATGCAGTTCATCGATGTCATACATCGATCTTTTTAGAATTTGATTTATTAAAATTTTATTTGATAGGCAAAACCTGCCGAAAAAGCCCAGATAAAACTTCCTGATTCAAAAGACTTTTCTTGACGCGAAACACCAAGACTAGCACTATAAACATTCGGGCTCTTTTTAGCCGTAAACTGGTATTGTAAACTCATTCGCTGTGATTCAATAAATAATAAAGTCTCAGCTAATAACTCATCACCTGATATGAGTTGTCTTATTTCAGGCGAATACCCCATACCAACATTGAGTCCGAAAAAATTATGAGCATCTTTTAAATATTTACGCACCAAAAGGTTACCAGAAACTCTAGTCAAGTTGTCTGACTTTGGTGTAATGCTTGAGCGTAAAGAAAAATAATAGTTGCCTCTATAGTGGCCTATTGAATTTGTAATAACAGTGACGTTTCGATCTTGCAGGGTAATATGTCTTGCACCAGCTGAGAATTCCATCGCCCCGGGTAAATTCGCGTAGAGGTCGCCACCGACCTTTTGTTTTGGATACAGTGTTGAATTAGAAAAGCCATAATTCAAATACGCATAAAAACGTTTTGAAAATTTTGGATAAAAATCAATATCATACTGTACCCCACTTTGACCATTTCTGTTGGCGTAGTTAATTCGTGGTAAAATACTACCCGCTAATGTTTGCCTTTTGTATTCTATGGTTGAAAAGAACATAGGTTGATTACGCTGGTCAAAAACGGTACCTGAATTTCGAAAGGCTATTCTGTTATTTAATTCTTTTTTTACCTCAGGTTTTTTAGCTTCTTCCTTTATATCTTTAATAGCACTAGCTTCCTTATTTATTATTTCATTTTTATTCGTTTTTCGCAATGGTATTGTACTTGTTACATTGAACCAGCCCTTTTGGTCATACGAAGTTGATTCGATTTGATTTAATGCCATTTTTTTTAAACGCACAATTTCGTCATGAGTGCCAAGGTAATTCATCGCCTTATTCGCTAATCCGTTTGCGGTTGCCCAATTTTTGGCATACAATTCATTTTTAATAGCTGATACCCATACGGCAAGATTTTTTTTATCAACAGATGTTATCTCATTGAATTCCTTTCTTGCTGCATTATAAAAACCTTGCCAACTATAGGTTTGTGCCAATAGCGCTTTTGATTTCAAATCTTCAGGTTGCTTTTTTAGCACTTCAAGTAACACTTCGTTTGCAACTTTGTTTTTACCTTCAAATGCTAAATCATAGGCTTTTTCATAACTTGGTAGTACAGGGTCATTGTACGCCAAATCTTGTGCTTTTGCGCTAAAACTGAACAAAACAGTATAAAAAATGATATGTAACTTAATATATTTCATTAGTCATCAAAAGAAACAGAAACGGTTTCATTATTAGATTTACTATTTGATTTTGAAACAATAGAAATTCCTTTTTTTCTAGCTTGAATTCGTGCTCGTGATATTTTATCAGCAATTTCATTTACACTTGAACTATTTTGCTGTACTAGTTCAATTAATTCAATAGCTTCTTTATGCCGTTCTGACCAGTAATAGACATCAAGTAAGGCTGAATACGAATCAATGTAATTCGGATTCATTTTAATACACTCCTTGAGTATTTCAATTGATTTTTTATAATTACCCCTCCAAACATTTATTCTGCCCATAAGAATTTTGGTATCAATATGGCTTGGTGCATTTGATAAATTATACCTGCACAAGAGCAAGGCTTTATCATATTTTCTATCAAAGGCCAAATCTTGAGCTATAAAATATCCTTTATCTGAATCTCCCCCATTATAAACACTGTTCAGCCATACTATATCACTATCACTAAAGATTTCTTTTTTAACGTCAAAAACAGCCATATCCTCAGGTATAATTTTATCATTTGTGGTTACGTAAGAGTTCATGGCTTTAAACGAATTCAATTTAGAACCAACTTTTGACCCACCAAATGTCGCGCTAAAATCAAGGTTTTCATCAAGTGCGTATACTTCGCCATCAGAAAATATCTTTTCGCCACTAACAAATTCTTTTAACTCATTTTTGTTACGCATGAGCGGAATATCTTTTAGTGACCTAAACTCTTTTGATGTATCTAATGCACCACCTAACCAGGCCGTCTTTTTAGGCATTTTCATTTCATATTGATTAGTTAACAATGCCAATAAGGTTGGCGTGACATCAAAATGAGAAGATACGCCGCTCATTTTTCGGGTCTCTTTAAGCATGGGACTGTATACAATCAAAGGCACATGAAAACGACTAATATTATTTCTTTGAGGTATAGGTATCAATCTGTGATCACCCGTAACTACGAAAATGGTATTCTCATAATTAGGTTTATTTTTATAGGCCTCAAACACGTATTTCAACCCATCATCGGTATAGAGTAAGGTGGCAAAAACATTATCATTCTTTTCAATTACTTTTCTAGTTCGAGAGTTGTATTTACCCTTAGCTACTATATTTTTAACCTCTTTTTCATAGAATTTTTGTTGTGGTGGAATAAAAGGTTCGTGGGTGCTAATGGTCATGTAAACCTCCATTCTAGGCTGTTCTTTATCGCGGGGTAGGCTCATACTCTTTTTAAAAAGTTCTTTATCAGGATATCCCCATGAAGAACCTGCAGCATCTTCAGCTTGTAATTTATAATTGACTCCGAATCCGGATTTATCTAAAACAAAGTCAACGCCCTCACTCATTAAAAATCGGTCAACCCCATCAAAAGAACTATTGGTTCCTTGAAGAAATGAAGTATGATAACCGTTATTTTTAAGGATGCTAAACAAGGTCATTTTGTTGGGATATTGATCCAGTTCCATGAACCCACTTTTACCAAAAGGAAGCGATCCCATTAATGACGGAAGCACCCCGAAGGTTCTACCTGTATTGCTCAAACAATTTTCCCAGTATAAAGACTTTGTAGTTAATGAATCTAAAAAAGGAGTGAACCCTTCATATTCAGCTCCTTCGCCAACAAAATCTCTACCAAGACCTTCTACCATAATGAAAACGATATTGGGTTTCTTATCCTTTAAGTCGAAGTATTCGCCTAAAACATTAGGCACGCGTTGCGCGTTAATTAGTGGATATTCTACTGTTGAATCATATGAAGTATCTTCAGTTGATGAATTATAAATGTTTAAGGCTAAATATTGTGTTTTGTTTTGATTTATAGGTTTTCCTTCTAAGAATAAGGTCATTATAAACAAACTGAATAGAATGATTGTAAACGGATACATCTTATTGATATAGTGATAGTGCTTTGAACTAATTTTGTAAAATCCTAAGAAGATACCTACCATAACTAATACGCCAATCAAAATTGAAATTGACATTCCGCCTGAATTTGCTATAGTTGTTTTAATATCTGCCAAACTATAACCCAATAAATCAGAACCTAAAGGTACCAAGGCAGTACAGTAATAACTAATGAGCATTGCCTCAAAAATCAATAAGATTAGCAACGCAACAAATATTAGATTAAAACCGTATTTTGGTCTTAGGTTTTCCCAAAAATTGAAAGGGAAGGCTAAAATTAAGCCCACTAAGGATGCATACCCCAATTGATGCGCTAAGGCAATGAAAAAACTACTACCAAAAATGATATCTACCACTCCTTTAAAATAAAGCATGGTGTACTGATAAGTAGAAAGCACCATCAGACAAGCAAAGAAAGAAATAATCAATCTTGTGAAGTGCTTTAAGCTATATCTATCTATTTTACTGGTATTCATAATTTCTTAGGTTGCTTTTGCAAATCCTTTTCTGACTTGAGAACCCCAGCCAGATTTTATTTTGAATAATTTTTTATAGTTACCACGTACTGCTGCCCAAACTACAATCGGATGAAATATTATTGGCTCTATTATGGCGCAAAACATCAAGATGAGTATATCTTTTGTTTTGGTATATTCATTATAAGAGTATACATCCCAAAAAATAGCATAGAATGAAAACATTACCGAATAGAGATACAGAGCCAGTGTTATTGATGTAAAGAATTCCCAATTAAGAATTCCTAAATACCAGAAAACAATAATAGTAACCAGGCCAAAAAATTCTAGTAGCGGCGCAAGCCACTCATAAAAAAACCAATACGGATAACTAATCAAACCAAGTCGCCCATATTTAGAATTAAAGAACATGTCTTTATGTTTATTCAGAGTTTCAAGATTACCCCTCGCCCATCTATCTCTTTGATTGATCAGAATTTTTAAATCTTCTGGCACTTCTGTCCAACATAAAGAATCTGGTATATATTCAATGGTATACGGCTCAC
>CAZKQM010000119.1:0-5514 GCA_964554895.1 uncultured Maribacter sp.
GATGTGCCTCACAGGCTACAACTAATTTAATAGATGCTGAATTTGAAACTGTGATTTCTGAAAATTTAGCCTATTATTTATATTATCCTGAAAACTATCAAGAAGAGAAGGATAAAGATTTTCCGCTATTACTTTTTCTTCATGGTGGTGGCGAATCAGGAGATACTTTAACGGCGATTAAAAAAAATGGTCCGCCAAAAATGATTGTTGAAGGAAAGCAATTTCCTTTTCTGATACTCGCTCCGCAGAATCCATATAAAAGAAAGTGGTGGAATACTAGAGCATTAAATCAATTGTTAGATAGTGTGGTAGCGAAAAATAGAGTTGATAAACAAAGAATATATTTAACAGGATTAAGTAGGGGAGGTGGCGCAGCATGGGAAATGGCTGTACAATACCCTGAAAAGTTTGCAGCCCTAGCCGTTGTTTGTGGTATGGCACCTGTACCTTATGCCTCATGGATTGACAAGAAAATGCCTATTTGGGTTTTTCACGGTACTGAAGATAAGTCAATACCTTTTCAAGAATCAGAAACTATGGTTGAACGTTTAAGAGCCATGGGCTATGATGTTCAATTCACGGTGTATGAAGGTGTTGGTCATAATTCATGGATTCAAGCCTATGAAACTGAAGAATTATATAGCTGGTTTATGCGTCAAAAAAGAAAGTAGATACGCTATTTAATGGTTTGATTTTCTAACCACCACAATTTAGGAATGGTGGCTTTCTTTTGATCTTCAACTGAACTCTGGTTGGGTAATTTAAAAGAACCTAAAACAAGATCCAAATCGCCATCATTATCTACATCGCCCTTATCCATTGCCAACCAGTTACCTAGAATGGGTGTATCAAAAATATACTCTTGAAATTCAAAGATTGCAGAATTCTTATTTTCTAAAAAATGAAATCCTTCATTGTTGGTATCTGCAATGTCAGCGAAAAATGCGGCCACAGCAAAATCTAAATCGCCATCATTATCATAATCAGCGGTCAAAACTTTTGTCGCCCCGTGAATCGGGTAAAACCATTTTTGTTCGAACTGATTTTTAGTGTTATTTATATATAAACGGATGCCATGATAGGGTTTTGCAAAAATTGAATAATCTGCATTATCGCCATTGGCTAAAATAATGTCTTTATGACCATCGGCATTGTAATCAATTAATTCAAACCAACTTGAACCATATTGGGGTTCTAGTTGAATCACTTGTTCTGCACTAAATTTTAAGTTATCTGTTTGATATAGAATGAACATACCTTCATTACCTTGAGACATTAAAACAATAATATCTTTTTTACCATCTTTATTGATATCTTCAACTTCAACTTTTACGGCTCCGGGTAACTTAATTAAGCTCGTCTTATCATAGCCATGCTTTGTTTTGCTAAAAAAAGAAAGTTCGCCCGTTAGATGTCCAAATTCACAAACAATAACTTCTTTAGTACCATCTTTATTCAGGTCAACAAGTTCAGTAAAAACGGGTCTATGCAGCTCAACTCCAATAGCTGAAATAGAATTCTCTTTTTTCGAATATGTAATGCCTTTTGAAATTTCACTCGGATTCATGAGACCAATTTCGGTAGTAATGGCCTGATCTTCAGTTTTGAAAAAAGAAACTACGGGTGAGTTATATGTATCTACTAAATTATTCTGTTGTGAAGACCATTCATGTACAAAACCATTACCGCTGCCAATAAAAAATGAATTACTTAAAGTGTCATGTCTTACACTAGTTACTAAAGGGTTTGAAACCTTTTCTAATTGAATAGGTTGCGGTTTAAAGGTGGTTAAACGACGCGTATTTTTCTTTTGGTTTTTGGTTGAAATAATTGAATCTGGTGCAAGTGAAAGAATATAGTCATGAATTTGCCACCAACTTAAACTATCAATGATAGGCCGATTAGGGTAAATATTACTCTTAAGTATTTGGTATTTTTCAGTATAAGATTTTCCTTGCGAAGGATTATAATCAGTATATCGATATCCCATTCTAGCACCCATTTCTGGCAACACATTATTTTTCCAATAGCTTTTAGTGATATCACTTGGGTTAGGAGCTAAATGACAACTTCCGCAGTGTATTTGGTAATTTTCTTGGGCACTTAGTAATTGCTTTTCATTTTCTTTACATGAAATGAAGAAAATTAAAAATGTGATTAAGCTTATACGATTAGCTATTTTAAAAATCATTTTTTATTGAAAAGGATGTTATTTTAATTTAAAAAACTCAACTATTTATTATTTACTTTAATGAACTGTAAATAATCACTGTTTTTTGCAGCTATAAAGTAGGGTTGATTACCTATGGTTATTTGAGCTACATCTTTAACATCGCCCGGAATATACAATCCGCTTTTACGTGAAGGAACTGCTTCAAAGTTACCTTGCCCATCACCTTGAAGATAAAGCCCGATGGCAGCATCATTACGCGGAGTTTCAATTTCAGCACTATATAAATTGCCAGCAATGACTAAATCTAAATTTCCATCTTTGTTGTAATCTTCTACCAAGAATTCATTAATATTTGATAATTGAGCTTCATTCGGTAATTCATGTATTTTAAAACTTTGTTCAGTATTTTCTAGATAAATACTGCTAAATGACTTAACGCTGTAATGCAATGAATTTTTTAAATAATCATCAGTGTATACATCTTCTAAAGTAGCGTCAGCAAAAGAAGCATAATCTTTAAATTTCTGTTTGATAGCAGGCATTTGCTGTGATGAACATTCACGGCCTCTTAGGGGGTACTGTTTACCACCATTGAAATAACTCAGCACAATATCATTGGTGTTATTACCATCAAAATCATTGAAATAAATATCAAAGGTTTCTTCTTTGTTGGCTTTGTACTTGAAATTTAAACCAAGATTTCCAACAAGATAGTCTGTATCACCATCGCCATCTAAATCTCCCTCATTAATACTAAACCACCATCCGTTAGAGTCACTAAGTTCATGAGTTTCGGTTTCATTAATTAATTTTCCGTCTCTATTGGTTAGAATTGTGATGGGCATCCATTCACCAACAACAATCAAATCAATCATACCGTCATTATTATGGTCGGTCCAAATGGCATCTGTAACTAAACCTGATTTAGATAAGCTGGGTGCAATCTTTTCAGTAATATCAACAAACTTAACATCTTCAGGAGTGCTTTGGTTTTCTAAGATATAGCTATTGGCTGGGGCTGGGTAGTTTTTAGGTATTAATCTTCCACCAACAAATAAGTCTAAATCACCATCTTTATCAAAGTCAAATTCTTTGACTATACTTCCGCTTTCAAACATTTGCGGTAACGCATTATTGGCTTTACTAAAATTGCCATTGCCATTATTTATATAAATTCTGTCTTGAAGTGATTTAGAATTGGCGTCAAATTCATTGCCACCACTGACAATATACAAATCATTGTCGCCGTCATTATCGGCATCAAAAATAACTGAGCCTAGATCTTCATAAGATGCATCAGCTTCAAGAGTTTCAGATTTCATTTTTTTAAATCCAACTTCTTGCTGTAAATAAATAGTTGCGGCTGTATTCATTGAACCACCAATAATGAAATCATCTCGTGAATCTCCATTTAAGTCACCTACGGAAACAAAGGGCCCGAGTCTTGAGGTTTGATGAGGTAATAAAATTTCTTTTATAAAATCATTGTATTGATTTTCTTTATGCAAATGATTTACAATTGACAAGGTGTCTTTAATTGTTTGAAATACTTTGTTAGAAGCTGAATGATTTCGAGCGGCTTTAGCTATGGCCTCAGTGTAATTTAAATTTAAAATTTGATTCGCTGATACTTTGATTAAAGTTTGAATTTTATGATCTGGCCATTCAATTTTCAAACTATCAATTTGATCATTCGAGCCCAGCCCGAAATGCATTCTAGGTGCTACTGATGATTGAAAGCCTCTACTTAAAGTTAATTCTTGAAATTGAGTTTCAGTTTTTGTTTTTACATACACCTTAGTTCCAATGCCTAAAGGGTTTTTGTCAGGCCCGTTAAATTGAATTGCAATCGAGTTTTGAGAAGTATCACTTTTATTTTCAAACAAACTTGCAGGGTCATCTATATTATTAATTACAATTTCTAGATCACCATCATTATCTAAATCTGCATAAACACTGCCATTAGAGAAACCTTCAAAACTAATACCCCATTTTTCATTTACATTCTCAAAATTTAAATCTCCTGTATTTTTGAATACAAAATTATCAATACGTTCTGATGGAATGGCTAGGCTTTTTTCTAAAAAGCTATCATTTTTATTGACAGACTTATTTATGGTGCCAAAATAGTCTTTGTTATTGATTTCTCTTCGTGTACCATTAGCAATAAAAATATCTTTTAAACCATCATTGTCTAAATCAGCAATTAATGGCCCCCAACTCCAATCGGTTGAAGATATGCCAGATAAACGTGAAACATTGCTAAAATCAGGTAAAGAATCGTTTATCATACCATTGTTTAATTGTAAACTGTTTTGCATGTATTGGTAATGAAATCCAGAATTTACAGTACTCCAAAATAAGGCAGGATCCATACTGGCCATATTGGCTTTTGCTCGTCGGTTATCTTGGGCGGTCATATCAACCTGAAAAATATCAAGTAGATTATCATTATTGATATCAGCGATATCAACCCCCATACCATAAAAAGAATTGTTTTTGGTTAGTTTTTTAGAAAGCTCAGAAAAAGTTCCGTTTTTGTTATTGATATAAAAAAGGTCAGGCGTACTAAAATCGTTAGAAACATATAGATCTGGCCAACCATCTTGATTGACATCACCAACCGTAGCACTTAATGATAAGCCAAATGATTTGAGTCCGGCTTCTTCAGTGACATCGGTAAATGAAGTGCCGTCATTTCTAAACAGTTTATCTGACTCTTTAGAGGTAACATTCTGTTTTTTTACATAATAATAACTATTAGGTGCATTAAAAGCAGTAGGTGGATAGTTGGCTACATATAGGTCTAAATCACCATCTTTGTCATAATCAAAAAAAACAGATTGCACACTGTTTCCTGCGTCTGCAATACCATAATTTACTGCTTGGTCTGTAAAAGTGCCATCTTGATTGTTGATGAAAAGTTGGTTCTCTCTCGGACCAAACTTACCGCTCACTGAACAATAAATATCTAAGAAACCATCGTTATTAATATCAGTCATGGTAACGCCAGTGTACCAGCGTTTATCTCCAGAAATACCTGCTTTTTCCGAAATATCTTCAAATTTTAGATTTCCTTTATTGAGATATAGTTTATTAGAAACCATATTTCCGGTAAAGTAAAGATCTATTAAACCGTCATTATTAATATCACCTGCAGCAACCCCACCACCCATATACATATAACCATAGGTAAAATAATTTAGCGAATCATTTTCGGTCAAAATATTTGAAAAACCAATACCCGTAGTTTTTTCACTTAATGATTGAAATATTTTTGTTTCAGAAGTTGTGGTTTTTTGAACGCATGAATTTAGAAAAACTAAAGAGGCTATACAACG
>CAZKQM010000120.1:0-5502 GCA_964554895.1 uncultured Maribacter sp.
AACTCCAAATCAGAATGCTATTTAATTTGGCTTACTCCTTTTAAATCATTACAAATAGCACTTTTACGTCAACATTTTTTTTATTTTTGTTTAGTAATCATGTTAATTATTATCATGTTAACTAAATGCTCGAATTAACAAATCAAACTAAACCTTATGAAACTCAAAACTAAAAATCAAAAAATAAGTAGTCGTATTTTTCTACTTCTTTTTTTAGCCTTCACAACCTTAACTTATGCTCAAAAAACAATTACCGGTATGGTAGTTGACAACGCTGATATGCCGCTTCCTGGGGCGAGTATCGTTGAAAAAGAAAACCCAACCAATGGTGTTATCTCTGATATTGATGGAAAATTCTCCATTACAGTGGCTTCTGAAAACAGCAGTGTTGTTGTATCTTATATTGGGTATACAACCCAAGAGGTCAAGGTTAGTAGTGACGCAATTAGTACAATAGTACTCCAAGAAGGGGTTAGTCTCGATGCGGTTGTAGTAACTGCAAGAAAAAAGGAAGAATCTTTACAAGCTGTGCCCATTTCTATAACTGCTATAGGCAATAAAGACCTTCAAAGAAGAACAATTGTTGATATTGAAGACATCACTTTAAACACCCCTTCGTTTTCGCTCGACAATTTTGGAGGAACCAAAGTAAGACCAGCCGTACGGGGTTTGGGCTCTGAAAATACGTCGCCAGGTCAAGATTTTTCTACAGGGGTATTCTATGACGGTGTTTATATGAGTACGAACGGTATGGCCGCGGTTGATGTTTATGACATTGAACGTGTTGAAACTTTAAAAGGACCACAAGGCGTATTGTGGGGAAAAAATGTAATCGGAGGAGGAATTAACTTTATTTCATCAAAGCCTAAATTTTACAACAATTCTCAAATTGCACTTACTGCAGGTAATTATGGTTTAATAGGTCTTACCGGATTTACCAATGTTTCAAATTCGGAAAAAGTGGCGCATAGGCTAGCGTTCAATTTTAGAAAAAACAATGGTTACGCTGAGAATCTTAACACAGGAAGAGGTATAGATAATTTGCAACGAATCAGTGCGCGATATTCTAGCAGGTTCGCGGCTTCTGATGAGTTTACCATAGATTTTTCTGCTGATTATACAGGAGATAAAAGCAGAGGGAAAAATATTCAAGTTTTTGAAGGTAATCGTTTAGACGAAGCACAAAATGCGCAGGGTTATACCTACCTTTTAAACACATACGGAGGTAACGAATTAGGTACCCGTGAGGAATTTTTTGAAGAGAATGATTTTGCAGAACGCAATACTTATGGCGCTAGACTAGGGTTAACCTTTGACTTAAGTGAGAATACTACCTTATCTTCAATAAGTGCTTTTAGAGAAATAAGAGATAGTTTTTTTGACACTTATAATCAATTTAGTACTGCTCAATTTGAAGAAGCCGCGATAGCAACAAATTCAGTGGTCACTAGTTTAGGTATTGGCGATGATACTGAAGCTGATCAAATTTCTACTGAATTAAGAATAGAATCGAATAACGAAAAAATAAATTGGACTGCTGGAGCATTTTTGAGCAGAGAAAATGGCATACAAGATTTTGTTTTTGCGGTAAGAAGAGCCACGCCTTCCGACGATGGCTTAACAGCTACATCCTCGGTTACCGATTTGACATGGTCACCAACAAATACCTCAAATGATTTTGGCTTATTTGCGCAAGCTAATTTTGACCTTTCATCAGCCTTTGAATTAAGTGTGGGTGGTAGATATAATAGCAATAGTAAAGACTTTACAAACACCTATGGCATTCCCGCCGCAGGTGTGGTCATCTGGGAAGTAGACCGAGAAGATAGTTGGTCAGCCTTTACTTGGAACGGTTCCTTAAAATATAAGTTTAATGACAATGCAATGGTATATGCCTCGGCAGCAACAGGTTTTAAGCCTGGAGGTTACCAAGTAGTTTCCACTGCCCCAGTTGAAGTGTCTGAAGTGCCTTTAGGCGAGGAAACATCAACAAGCTTTGAATTGGGTACCAAATTAGAATTTAACTATAAAACACGTTTAAACATAGCGCTTTTTTCTACAGATTACGAAGGACTGCAGACTATTTTTTTAAACCAAGCTGGTGGTGCTGAAACAAGTAACATAGAAAGTGCAAGAGTTAGTGGAGCAGAAATAGAATTTACCTCGGCAATAGGTAAAAATCTATTTGCAGAGCTACGATATGCCTATATCAATACTGATGTTGACGGATTATTAGCTGGTGGAGAAACGCTCAATGATTTGAAACTTCTAAGAGTTCCCGAAAATGAATACACTGCCAATCTACGGTATCGAGCTCAATTAAAAAATGACCACGCTGTTGAAATAAGCGAACTTTATAGCTACAGAGGCGAATTGTTTGACAACCCACAAAATGTGCCTACAGAAGTACGCCCTGCAGTTGGTTTGTTAAACTCTTATATTTCCTATGAAGCTGATAGCTGGACTTTACAATTATGGGGTAAGAATATTACCAATGAAAATTATTCTGTAAACAGTTTTGGTTCACAAGGTGCATACTCTGCTGTTTTAGGAGCGCCAGCAACAGTAGGTTTAACTTTCACCAAAAATATAGATTAAGTTTAAGTTAGTTTTATTATGACTTTTTTGTCAAGATTAGCCCACAGTTTTGTAACTATGGGCTAATTTATTATTTATAAATGAGTTGCTACATGTTGATTGAAAGTGATATTGATTTAAAAAATATATTTGAAGAAGAACAACTTCTTTCGGTAAATGGGTTTCCTTGTCTTTACAAGTTTCTTAAAGGAAAAAAAGATAAACCCTTAATTGTTTGTGTGCCTGGAGCGCGGTCGAATGGAAGAATATATTATGGCGTTCATAAGGGCCATCATACAGAAGATTTTCTGGTACATTGGTTAGTAAAAAGAGGGTTTTCGGTTCTAGCCATATCATATCCCATAGAACTTGGCAAAAAAGTTTTTCTTAAAAACTATCCTCATTTTACAGTTCAAGACTGGGGATTGTCTATAGCCACAATAACTGAAAAAATAATCTCTGAAAATAATTTAAATAAACAGTTCTTTCTTGTTGGCTGGAGTGCTGGAGGAAAATCTGTAATTCCTACCAGCCTCTTTTCCCAAGAAAAAGATATTGAACTAAGAGGTTTCATTGGGCTTGCGGCTACCCCTCCAATTCCTGGGCTTATGCCCTATTTCTGGGAAAGTGAATTAAGAGAAAGTGGTTATTGGCATACAGACCCTAGTTTTCCACGAGAAACTTCACAAATTATTTCAAATTTTGAAAAAGGAGGTTCAGGTAATATCGATTCAAAAACCTTACTTGATAATTATTTAGGACACAATCCTATTTCGCTACTTGGGCTAGGTTTACGTTATCATCAATCTGAAGGCATCGTTGAAGATATTGGAAGTGATATACAAGACAACATGAATTACAGGTATGACTTGTATCCTTTGTCTGCATCAATAGCACCAACGAAAATTGATGATATGCGGCACAGCATGACCGATGAACATGTCTGGACAGCAATATTCAGCCAAAGTATTTATAGTCGTTATTTTGAATCTGATCAATATGACCCGAAAAACCTTTCTAAAGATTCATGGAAAGCCTTAATGAAATTTATAAGTGAAACTCCAAAAAAACTACACCGTAAGGTTAACGATAGTAATCATTGCTTTTTTATTGGCAAAAAAGGAGCGCAAGAAACGGCGCTATATATTGAAGAGCTCATTGAAAAAATGACCACAGCTGAAAAACAATTACTAAAAATTCTAAACCCATAATTGCCAATGTTGAGCCTCAAAAACTTACAAAAAAAACGCTATACTCTCGTAACGTTCTGTTTTATTTCCTCTTTTATCTGCTATATAGATAGGGTAAATATTTCGGTAGCGATAATTGCCATGCAAGAGCAGTTACAATGGACAGAGACCACCAAGGGTTTTGTGCTATCTTCTTTTTATATAGGTTATATGCTCATGCAAATACCCGTAGGCTGGCTTACAAATAAACTTGGCGGAAAAGTTATTCTTGGTTTTGCCTTACTATGGTGGTCTATTATGACCATACTAACTCCACTAGCCAGTACAGTATCTTTAGGTCTTTTAATAGCCGTAAGAATATTAATGGGAGCCGGAGAAACAGGTACATTTCCTGCTTCTTATAATCTTTTTAGCAGATGGGTGCCCGAACACGAAAGGTCTAGGGCAGTCGCATTTACCGTTAGCGGTATTCCTTTAGGGACTTTGTTTGCCTTGTTAACTACAGGTTGGATTATTGACCAATTCGGATGGCCATGGGTATTTTATATTTTTGGTGTTATTGGTATTGTGTTTACCCTACTTTGGAGACGGATTATATTTAATTCTCCAAAATTACATCCAAGCATAAGTGAAGAAGAAAGGCTAGAATTAGAACAAATACAGCCTAAAAAAACAAATGAAAAAATTCCTTGGCGAAAACTATTGTCAAATTCCTCAGTGATAGCGCTAATCATAAATCACTTTTGCGGCAATTGGGGCTTTTACGTTTTACTTTCATGGTTACCTAGTTACTTTAGAACCGTACAAAATTTAGATATAAGCTCGGCTGGTATTTATTCCGCTGCCCCATGGTTAACTATGTTTGTGTCAACAAATGTTGTTGCTTGGTTGGCAGATTACTATATTATTAAAGGAGGTAGTTTAAATTTTTTGAGGAAGTTTTGCCAAATATTTGGTCTTCTTGGCTCTGCCCTGTTTTTATATTTAGCAAAAGACGCTCAAAGTCCGGAGCAAGCGATTATTTTACTTTGCGCCGCTATGGGAATACTAGGCTTTACTTGGGCTGGCTTTTTACCCAACCATTTAGATATTGCCCCCCAGTACGCTGGTGTTTTATTGAGTATTACAAATACAGCAGGAACTTTACCCGGAATAATTGGGGTTCTAATATCGGGATATCTTGTTGATATTTCTGGAGGTTCTTATGAATCTGTTTTTATTTCAGCAGCTATAATTAATATTTTCGGAGCAATTGTTTGGGCCATATTTGGTGGAACCAAAAAGATTGATTTCAATTTAAGTCAAACATGAAATTAATGCCAGCTACAACCCAATATTTTTCGAATATCGTTCATTGAAATGTTATAATCGCAAGTTCACTTTATTACATTTTACAAAAAATCAATTTTCAAAAGTAACTTTTGTTTGTTTAGATGATCGCAATGAAGGCCAATCTGATAATTATCCGAAGCTGCGTTGAAACAAAAAGCCAGCTTTACATGAACAGGCCTTGTTAGCGTGATAATTTCGAAACTTGGAGAGAACCTGCAACTTCAAATTTTTCAAACAAAAAACCCTCTGAACTATCAGAGGGTTTAGTCGGGGTGACAGGCCTAATTTTATGGTCATACCACGTTGATTTTCAATATTTTACCTTGCTAATTTAAAGCTGTACACCGTTTTGCAATTTATATACTAAATAGACACAAATGATGTAGTTCTTTAATTGATAAAG
>CAZKQM010000121.1:0-5500 GCA_964554895.1 uncultured Maribacter sp.
ATGGTTAATGGTTAATGGTTAATGGTTAATGGTTAATGGTTAATGGTTAATGGTTAATGGTTAATGGTTGATGGTTAAAAAAATAAAAAAAGGAGCGCTTAGCGCTCCTTTTTTATGTTTAAAATTTTAAATATTACACAAATTTAAATGTTAACGGATAGTAGGGCTCTTCGCCATTACTGGCTTTAAAAGCATTGATAATGGGCAAGATAAAATACCCCAAACCTATGACAAGAAAACCCAAAAGGCCCAGTCCGAAAAGTAATATCAAAGGAATACAAATTATAAAGTAAATAAACATAGTTATTCTAAAATTGATAATCGCTTTCCCATTTTTATCCATATCAATAATTCGGTCACGTTGGGTTAACCAAATAATTAGCGGAACAAGTAGCCCCCCTATTCCGGTTACAAAGTCTAGCAACTGACTTAAATGCGTAACTGCTAAAAGTGTTTTGTTTTCTACTTGCATGATTTAATGTTTAATAAATGATGTACTTATATGACGCTACACCCATGCAAATGTTACAAAACAATTAAAACTACTTCTTCATTTGAAGTTTAGTAAGACGTTCTTTGTCTTTGACAAGGGTGGCCTTCAACTTCTCAATTTTCTCTTTCATTTTAATTTCGGCAGCAGGTGCTAACTTACCTTTACTCTTACTCATTTCCATCTTATTCTGAAGTTTAGCCACCTTGCTTTCATTCTTTCTAATGGCTTTCTCCTTTTTAGAAATTGATTTCGCTAATTTTTCTTTCTTTTTTAAGTGTTTTTCTGCTTTTTTTCCTTCTTTGACTTTCTTTTTAGCGGCTTTATCTTCTTTACTTATTTTATTATTTTTTTCTTTTAACTTTTTTTTCTCCATCTTCTGTTGAAAAATAGAATCATTTTCAACGGGATGATCTTGCGCGTTTCCCATTGAAACTGTTGCGATTAAAACGATAAAAAATAAAAATTTTAGGAACTTTTTCATGAGTATTAATTTAGTGTTTGATATAAAGATACCACACATTTTTTAGCTTGTCATTCAGTGAACTTGATAACTAGAGAACAATCATTAGATTTTAGGTATTTTTGCCCAAATAAAAGACCATGAAATTGAATGACACCATTATCGCTTTAGCTACTCCGTCTGGGGCAGGTGCTATTGGGGTTATCAGACTTTCAGGTAAAAAAGCAATTTCATTAGCAGCACCTTTTTTTAAATCTATTCGTGGAAAAAATTTAACAAAACAAAAAAGTCATACTATTTTATTAGGTCATATTGTTGAAGAAAACAAAACGTATGACGAAGTCTTGGTTTCTGTTTTCAAAGAGCCTAACTCGTATACCGGCGAAAATGTTGTTGAAATATCATGTCACGGTTCTTCTTATATTCAACAGCAAATCATACAACTCTTTTTGCGAAATGGATGCCGCACTGCAGATGCAGGAGAGTTTACCTTAAGAGCATTTTTAAACGGAAAATTAGATTTGAGTCAGGCGGAAGCCGTAGCTGATTTGATTGCCTCCGATAATGAGGCTAGTCATCAAATCGCTATTCAGCAAATGCGTGGTGGATTTAGTAATGAGATTAAAAAACTTCGTGACGAGTTAATGAATTTCGCATCATTGATAGAACTTGAACTCGATTTTTCAGAAGAAGATGTTGAGTTTGCTGATCGCAAACAATTTGAAGATTTACTCGATCGAATTCAGCATGTTCTCAAACGCTTAATTGATTCATTTTCAGTAGGAAATGTAATTAAAAATGGAATTCCTGTAGCCATAGTTGGCGAGCCCAATGTTGGTAAAAGCACCCTTCTTAATGCGCTTTTAAATGAAGAACGCGCCATAGTTTCTGAGATTGCAGGTACTACACGTGATACCATTGAAGATGAAATTTCTATTGACGGATTGGGCTTTCGATTCATTGATACCGCAGGTATTCGCAATACAAAAGATATTGTTGAGGAAATTGGTATTCAAAGAACCTTTGAGAAAATGGAAAAAGCGCAAGTAGTCTTATATCTCATTGACGGTCGAAAATTAAACAGTTCTTCAGATGCCTTAGAACAAACGAAAACTGAGATTGAAAAAATTAAAAATAAATACCCTCAAAAGCAGTTGGTTATTGTGGTCAATAAAAAAGATACGCTTTCTAAAGATACCCTAGCATCAATTCAAAAAGAACTTAAGGCTGCCTTACTTTTATCTGCAAAATCGGGCGACGGAATTGAAGAATTACAGGCTAGTCTAGTTAGTTTTGTAAATACTGGCGCACTTAAAAACAATGAAACTATTGTAACGAATACCCGTCACTATGACTCTTTATTAAAGGCCCTTGAAGAAATCAATAAAGTACAAGAAGGGCTTTTAGACGGAATCTCAGGAGATCTATTAGCTATTGACATACGACAAGCACTTCAACATTTCGGAGAAATTACCGGAGAAATTACGTCTGATGATTTACTTGGAAATATCTTTGCGAACTTTTGTATTGGTAAATAAACAATACTAAATTAGATTTGAAATGGCAGTAATGTCAACGACATTTTAAGTAGTTTTAAAAATTACTTTTATTATATAGAAATACTAGATCCATTTTATGAAAAGATCCTATTTTTTTAGCTATACAATTTTATCAATGTTTTATCTTTTAGGATTAGGATGTGCAGAAACTGAAAAAGAGGAAGTTCCATGGGAAGATTTGTTTGATGGAAAAACCTTAAAAGGTTGGGAGCAAAAAGGTGGCGAAGCTTCCTATTCCGTAAGAAATAATACTATTGTGGGCCGTACAGCGCACAATACGGCCAATTCGTTTTTAACCACCACTACATTATTTGATGATTTTATTTTAGAATTAGAATATAAGGTTGATTCCTCAATGAATTCTGGTATTCAAATCAGAAGTAATAGTTTTCCACAATATAGAAACGGAGTTGTTCATGGCTATCAAGTTGAGATTGACCCTTCTGATCGCGCATGGAGTGGCGGTATTTACGATGAAAGTAGACGCGGTTGGTTACATACCCTAGCAAATAATAAAGTTGCGCAAAAAGCTTTTAAACAAAATGAATGGAATCATTATAGAATTGAAGCCTTTGGAGACACCCTAAAAACTTGGGTAAATGACATACCTGCATCTTATCTAATTGATGACGAAACAGCCAAAGGTTTTATTGCTTTACAAGTACATAGTATTGGAAAAGACATGAAAGAAGGAACTGAAATTATGTGGCGAAACATTAAAATCATAACCCATAATGTACCAAAATATAGAAAAGAATCTTTATTAACACCAATAGATACAAAGCACCTTTGAATCAAGCTTTAAATCGATAGCATTTTTAGTGCCTTTAGAGGAGTATAAATTATGAAAGAAACATGGCGATGGTATGGGCCCAATGACCCTGTAAAACTAAAGGATATAAAACAAACCGGAGCAACTGGTATTGTATCTGCCTTGCACCACATACCAAACGGACAAGTTTGGTCAATTGAAGCTATTACCGAACGAAAAAAAATCATTGAGGCTGCTGGTTTTTCTTGGGATGTTGTAGAGAGTATTCCTGTTCACGAAAACATAAAAACGAAATCCGGAAATTTTCATTACTATTTAGACAATTATAAGAATAGTATTGAGAATTTAGCTCGTTGCGGCATTAATATTGTCTGCTATAATTTTATGCCTGTTTTAGATTGGACCCGAACTTCTTTAGATTATGTAGTAAATGACGGTTCTAAAGCATTACGATTTGAAGCTTTGGCTTTCGCAGGGTTTGATCAGTATCTTTTAAACAGACCGAATGCAAATAAAGAGTATACAAATGAACAAAGAGTTGATGCGAAAAAATATATCGACAACTTATCTTCAACAGAAAGAGAAAAACTTATACATACTATTATTGCAGGGCTTCCTGGAGCTGAAGAAGGGTATACGCTTGAAAAATTTCAAAATATATTAAATACCTATGCCAAAATTGATGCGAATATTCTTAGAAAGAATCTGGTAAATTTTTTAGAAGAAATTATTCCAACAGCATCAGAAAATGGAGTTCGTATGTGTATTCATCCTGATGATCCGCCCTTTCCTATTCTTGGTTTACCTCGAGTAGTAAGTACAGAAACTGATTTCGCGCATATTTTTGAAAGTGTGACCTCTAATTCAAATGGCATGACTTACTGTACGGGTTCTTTGGGCGTTAGGGCCGATAACGATTTGGTTAAAATTTTTAAGAGGTTTGCTGATAGAATTCACTTTTTACATCTTAGAAATACCCGACGCGATGCTATTGGCAATTTTCATGAAGCCAACCATTTAGAAGGCGATGTTGATATGTATGAGGTAGTGAGAGCAACTTTATTAGAGGAAAAAAGACGAAAAAGTGAAGGTCGACAAGATGCGATCATACCCATGCGACCTGATCATGGTCATCAAATGTTAGATGATCTTCAAAAAAAAACAAACCCGGGGTATTCAGGTATTGGAAGATTACGCGGATTAGCTGAATTAAGAGGATTAGCTCTCGGAATTTCTAAAAACATATAATATAGGCTGATATTAAAGCAAAAGGTTTTAGTACTGAACATTTTCTATGGCATTAAAAAGAAACGCAAAGCTTTTATCATTACTACACAAAGCGAATGCTTATTATTGATTGTCATAATCATTTATTACCTTAAGAAATTGCAGATAATAAACCGTTATAAAACCTAGTTCAATTTAATTTGATATAAATTCGCTGTTAAAATACTTCTTCTGAAGTTGAAAGCTTCACCAGATAAACTTCTGAAAGTAAAGAACCAAATTCAAATTGATCATCATCATCATGGCTCGTAAATGTCTTGTAGATAACAATCTACTCTCTAAAGTAAATAGCTCAACCTTAATAGCGCCATCATCTTAAAAGGAATTTATAAAATTAATAACCCTCGATAATTAGGTTTTTATACAATAAAACCGACTAAATAAATAGAAGACCAAAATTTCTAGAAAGTCAGTTCAATCTAATCCTTTAAAATTTCCAAATCGAGGCTATGGGTTTGTTTACCTTTTTTAATAGCAATGTAGGTATACACGTTTCCTAATTCAGGAATTAAAGATAATTTGGTCTCAACAAAAGTTTGATAGGCTTCTATATCGTTTAGAACAACTTTGAGCATAAAATCATAACTACCTGTAACTTGATAACATTCTAAAACTTCATTAAAATCATTCACTTTTGAAATAAACTTCTCAAGATAACTTCGAGTATGACCCTTTAAAGAAACACCAATAAAAGCAGTTTGTTTTAATCCTAATTTTCGCTCATTTAAAACAGCTATATATTTTGAAATATAACCCTCCTTTTCAAGTTTTTTAATTCTTTCAAAAACAGGTGTGGGTGTAAGATTTAAATTTTCGCCAATTGCCTTGGCTGTCATTTTAGCATCTTCTTGAAGCAATTGTAAAATTTTAATATCTATGCCGTCTAATTTATTTTTCATTCAGTTTAATTTATTAAAACTAACCATCTT
>CAZKQM010000122.1:0-5462 GCA_964554895.1 uncultured Maribacter sp.
TCAATTAAATCCTAATTATAATTTTGATAATTTTCTTGAAGGAGATTCAAACCGATTAGCTCGTTCAGCTGGTATGGCTGTAGCCAATAAGCCTGGTGGAACATCTTTTAATCCGTTATTAGTTTTTGGCGGCGTTGGTTTGGGTAAAACTCATTTAGCACATGCTATTGGAGTTGAAATCAAAGATAAATATCCTGAAAGAACGGTACTTTACATTTCAGCAGAAAAATTTACACAACAATATATTGAGTCTGTTAAGAAAAATACCCGAAATGATTTTATTCATTTCTATCAATTAATTGATGTTTTAATTATTGATGATGTGCAATTCTTATCAGGTAAGTCAGGTACACAAGATGTATTCTTTCATATTTTCAATCATTTACACCAAAATGGCAAACAGGTAATTCTTACTTCAGATAAGGCTCCTGTTGACATGCAAGATATAGAGCAAAGATTACTTTCTCGTTTCAAATGGGGCTTATCAGCTGAACTACAGAGTCCTGATTATGAAACACGAATATCAATACTAAAGAACAAGCTTTATCGTGATGGGGTTGAAATGCCTGATGATATTGTTGACTATGTAGCCAAGCATATCAAAACAAATATTCGTGAACTTGAAGGAGCTATTATCTCATTAATTGCCCAATCATCATTCAATAAAAAAGAGGTTACTCTTGAACTGGCGCAACAAGTTGTTGAGAAGTTTGTCAAAAATACTAAACGTGAAGTTTCAATTGACTACATTCAAAAAGTGGTTTCTGATTACTTTGAAATGGATGTGGCTACTCTGCAATCTAAAACCAGAAAGAGGCATATTGTTCAGGCTAGACAGCTAGCCATGTTCTTTGCCAAAAAGTTTACAAAAGCTTCTTTAGCCAGTATTGGATCTCAAATTGGTAAAAGGGATCACGCTACGGTTCTTCATGCCTGTAAAACGGTTGATAATTTAGCTGAAACTGATAAACAGTTTAGAAAATATATTGAAGATCTTACCAAAAAACTCTCTTAAGCTACTATAATGATTAACGTTTTAATGGTATGCCTCGGAAACATCTGTAGGTCTCCATTAGCTGAGGGTATCTTGCACAGTAAAATTGACAGCTCAAAAGTTTATGTTGATTCAGCAGGTACGGCTGGCTATCATGTTGGAAATCCGCCAGACCCTAGAAGTATTGACGTAGCTTTAAAACACGGTATTACCATAGGTCATCAAAAGTGTCGAAAATTTTCGCAAGATGATTTCAATAATTTTGACTTTATATATGTTATGGATGAAAGTAACTATAGTAATGTCATAAAATTGGCTAATAATGATGCTGAGAGAAGTAAAGTCAAATTATTACTTTCAGAAGTATCACTGAATGAAAATGAAGTTCCTGACCCATATTATGGAGGAGTTGACGGATTTGAAAACGTATACCAAATGATTGACAAGGCTTGCGCCCTTATTGCAAACAAATTGGAATCATAATTCATGGCAAAAAAAGCAACAACGTTCGGTAAAATTTATCTGATCCCCACCACCCTAGGAGATAGTGCACCTTTAGAGGTTTTGCCCATTTCTATTAAGAGAACAATTGAAGATGTTAATTATTACATTGTCGAAAATGAAAAATCAGCTAGAAAATTTATAAAAAAAATTAGCCCAAGAAAATCACAACCCAAGTTGGTTATTGAAACCCTCAATAAGTATACTGAACATACTTCGATTTTTGAATTCTTACAACCTTGCTTAGAAGGAAATGATATAGGAGTAATTTCAGAAGCAGGATGCCCTGGCGTAGCTGATCCTGGTGCTGATGTTGTGAAAATTGCACATGAAAAAGGCATACAAGTTGTTCCTTTAGTTGGCCCTTCTTCAATTTTACTAGCTTTAATGGCTAGCGGACTTAATGGTCAGAATTTTGCCTTCAACGGCTACTTACCCATTGATACTGCAGATCGCAAAAAATCAATTAAAGAATTAGAAAGAAAATCAAAAAATCTAAATCAAACACAACTCTTTATTGAAACCCCCTATCGAAATAATAAGCTTTTAGACCAAATGCTTAAAACCCTACTAAAACAAACGCAACTCTGTATTGCTGTTGATATCACATTAAATACAGAATATATCGCAACAAAAACCGTTGCCGATTGGATAAAAACACCAATAGATCTTCACAAGCGACCGACTATTTTTATTATTCATGGATAAAAAAGAAACCCCGGCGAATGCCGGGGTTACCATCTTCATATATATTTCCTTCTACAGGAACTATTTCATCAAATTCTTGGATTTCTTTTTGGCATGACAAATGACACATCATAGCCAGAAAATTTTTTCATATACATCTTGATGTTTGTGCCATAGGCATCTTTTACATCGTATTTACCCCAAGAATATAAATATTTTTGTACGTTGCCCGGTCCTGCTAAATGCGCTGCTGCCAACATGCCTGACTCGGTAATTTTTATACCTCTAATCTTTTTACCCCGATATTTTGAAATATCCTTTCTAAGAATCCACTTATTTCGTGCAATATTCATTTTAAAGGCTTCCTCTTGCAACACAGGATCATTCAAAAAATGGGTCGCGTTATCAACGCCTATTAACTTTAGCGTTCTGATACCAAATTGATATTTTCCTAAATAACCTAAAGTATTGATAGATAAATAATTACCTTGTGATTCTTTAAAAGCTAGGGCCTCTCTAAACCCAATGAATGTTGATCCCAAAAATGGGGGAACTGCTACTAACTGGGTCAATGCATCCTCTCGTTCTTGTTTCAAAAAATCTTGTTCACTTAACGGATAAATCACCGCAACAGGTTCTTTAATCAATAGTTCTTTTGGAACCTCTTGATATGTAAAAACTTTTATCAATAAGGCCACAATAGTTAAGGGATACAAGATATGAATCCACTTTTTCATGACATAGGTTTTAAATACTATTTATTCTTAATTTAGGAACTCTAAATAGTAATAACCACAAAGATAAATACCCACCCAACCACAATCTCTAAGATTTAGTTGAATGGGCTCATAGTTTAGGTGAGCGGTAAAAAAGAAGCGATTTTTACCCTATCTGGTAATGCGCTGATTATTTATCCAATTGATGTACTGTACTTTATTTCGGTTGTGTTGCCCTGCGGTTTTAGCAAACATGTGATAACCAAAGTTCTTAACATTAGCAACCATATAGATATAATCATGCTTTTCAGCATCTAATACCCCATCAATTGCTGATATATCAGGCATAATAATCGGACCAGGTGGTATACCCACTTTTTTATAGGTATTATACGGAGAATCAATCTCTAAGTCTTTATAAAGAACTCTTTTTATAAGTGTATCATAATTACCAGTTTCCTTTTTAATGGCGAAAATAACCGTAGGATCTGCTTGTAAACGCATTCTTTTTCGTACCCTATTCAAATATAAACCTGCCACTCTGGGTCGCTCATCAACCTTAGCGGTCTCCTTGTGAACCACTGAAGCTAAAGAAATTACCTCGGTTTGACTCAGATTAAGTTTTTTTGCTTTTGCCGTGCGATCATCATTCCAAAACCTATGATATTCTTTAAGCATACGGTCTCTGAAATGTTCAGCACTAGTATTATAGAAAAACTCATAACTATTAGGGATATACATAGCGAGTTTGTTGTGGTCATCAAAATTATTGGCTTTTAAAAAGCTCTTATCATTAAATGCAAGGAGTAAGGATATACTGTCGGCTTCAATTTGTTGCGCAATTCTACCTGCCAAATTTTCAATGCGTTCTTGATTATTAAAGACTAATTTTATGGGTGTATTTTGACTTCTGAGTACATTAACCAGGTCATTATTTGTTAATCCTTTTTTGATAGTATATTTTCCGCCTTTGATATTTGTGATATATCCTTTTTGTTTTGCGGTTTTTTCAAAATCATCAATATCAATTAATAGGGGTGTAAGTTTTTCTTTTACGGCCTCAAAAGTATCATCTGAATTAATATAAACGTAAGCTTCGCTATTCTCAAAAGCAGTATTGGGTGTCAAAAAAGTGGAATACACGTAATAGACAATAGTTGCGCCTAAAACCAATCCTATTAAAACAATAAATAAGACAATTCTTTTGATGTACATTAGGTTATAATTTTCTGATATAGTAATTCGTTTTTGAATTTCCCTTCAGATAAAATCCAATCTCGTTTAGACCCAACTAAGGAATAATTCATTTTCTCAAAAAGATGAATGCTGGCATTATTATCATCTAAAATGTTGGCAAATAATTGATGTAATTCTAATGATTTTTTGGCATAATTCTCTAACAAAATTAGGGCTTCATGACCATACCCTTTATTTTTATTTACATCAGAAAATACGATGATTCCTACCCCTGCACGACGATTCTTCGGGTCAAAATCAAATAAATCAATTAAACCAATTGCCTTATCTTTTGTATCGCATATGCATAATCGCAACTGCTTTATTTCATAAATATCAAGATGTGCATTTTCAATATACTTTTTTAAAATATGTTTTGAAAAGGGTAGCAATGTTCCGCTTATTTCCCAAATACTGGTATTGTTTTCTAGGTCATACAAAAAATCAATGTCTTCAGGTTCAAGAGCACGCAGATGAATATGTTTTCCTCTTAAATTCAACATTCTATTTCCCCTTTAAAAACAAATTCTGCTGATCCGTTCAAGAAAACATCAGTATAGCTTCCATTTTTAGTAAAAGACACTTTTAAATGACCTCCTACTACATGAACAGAAATAGTACTCTTTTTAGTAATGCCGGCATTGTGCATAGCAATTGCAACCGCAGTTACTCCAGTACCGCAAGAGAGGGTTTCATCTTCTACCCCTCTTTCATAGGTACGTACTGAGAAACTCTCCTCATTAATTTGTTCCACAAAATTAATATTGCTGCCCGTTGCACCATACAAACCATATCTAAGTTTTGCCCCCTCTTCAAAAACGTTGAACTCTTTTAAATTCTCAACCATTTGCACATGATGTGGCGATCCCGTATTTAAAAAGCTGGCATTTGGTTTTGTTTTAATCTCCTTAACATCAATCATTTGAAGACTAACTTGACCATCTTTAATAAAAGCATAATGTAAACCATCAATGGCCTTAAATGTGGTTTCTTCGTTAATGATATTTAAATATTTAGCAAAAGCGACGAGACACCTACCCCCGTTGCCGCACATGGTGCTTGTGTTACCATCGGCATTGAAGTATATCATTTTAAAATCAGAATCTGTATCATTTTCAAGTAAAATGAGTCCGTCAGCACCAATACCAAATTTTCGGTCACAAAGTTTGGCTACCAATTTGTTGTTCTTAGCCGGAAAAATATTTTCACGATTATCAATGATTATAAAATCATTTCCTGTACCTTGATATTTGTAAAAAGTAAGCTTCATATTTCTTATATGGATAACAAATATAGAATATATTTAACCGTTTTTTGGCAGTTAAAGC
>CAZKQM010000123.1:0-5355 GCA_964554895.1 uncultured Maribacter sp.
ATGCAGTCGAACTTTCTTCAGTATCATTAATCAATATTGCGTTGAGTAAACCCTTACCTCTGACAGCATTAACGACCGAACAGTTAGGAATAAATTTATTGAGTTCTTCTCTAAAAAGTTCACCAAGTTCACTAGCATTTTGAGCCAGTTTCTCTTCTTTAATGACCTCTAAAGCAGCTATACCCACAGCAGCTGCAACCGGGTTACCACCAAAGGTACTACCATGGTTACCTGGTCGAATCACATCCATTATGGTATTATCTGCTAATACAGCCGAAACTGGATAAGCACCTCCCGAAAGTGCCTTTCCTAAAATCAAAATATCAGGTTTTACTTCTGGTTTTCCGCTGCAATGCTTATCAGTACATGAGCAATTTCCGCAAGTAGCTAATAATCGGCCTGTACGTGCTATTCCTGTTTGAACTTCATCAGCAATAAATAATATTCCATATTCCTCACAAAGTGCTTTTGCTCCTGCTAAATATCCTTCCGAAGGCACATAAACCCCCGCTTCACCTTGAATAGGCTCTACTAAAAATCCGGCAACGTTTGAATTTTTAACTAAAGCTAATTCTAAAGCTTCAAGATTATCATATTCAATCTTTATAAATCCTTCGGTAAACGGACCAAAATTTTGGCGCGCAATAGGGTCATTTGAAAACGAGATTATGGTTGTTGTTCTACCATGAAAATTATTCTCACAAACAATAATGTTAGCCTTATTTTCTGGTATACCTTTTTTCTCATAGGCCCATTTTCGGCATAGCTTTAATGCAGTCTCAACTGCTTCTGCCCCCGTATTCATAGGTAAGAGCTTGTCAAAATGAAAAGACTCTGTTACATATTTTTCATAAGTTCCTAAAACATCATTATAAAATGCTCGCGAAGTAAGTGTTAAAGTTTTTGCTTGCTCAATCATGGCATTCACAATTTTAGGATGACAATGACCTTGATTTACCGCTGAATAGGCTGATAAAAAATCATAGTACTTATTTCCTTCTACATCCCAAACATAAACCCCTTCTCCTTTATTCAGTACCACGGGTAACGGATGATAATTGTGAGCACCGTATTTTTCCTCTAATGCAATAGCGTCTTTAGAAGATAATTTTTCTAAAACTGACATAATAAAATTACTTTAAATAAAACTTCAGTAATTCCTGCTGTACCTTTTTCTTTTCGAATTCCGATAGTCATCAGAACGAAAATTCAGCGTAGGAGAGAAATCATCCTTAATAGAGCCCAAATTTACCAAAAAAAAAAACAGAAAATGATACCTAAATATATCGCGCAAGTCAATCTATCAACTACAAGAATTTTGTACGAAAAATAATATTAATTAATTGGTTTTATGTTTATAAACGATATTTTAATGCCTTTTATCGATGTTGATAAATATTAATTTAGTCCATTATTCCATTTAATTACTCCTTTAATACATTATCGTCAACAATTAAACACACTAATTAATTAAACACACTTTAAATGAATTATTTACAAAACATTTTTGAAAATTTAACTTCCTCAGTTGGAGACTTTTTACCTAGTACAGTAGGGGCCATTTTAATCCTTGTACTCGGTTGGTTTATTGCAGGATTTATTAAACGATTAATCACTAGATTAATTAAGAAAACGGGTATTGATGATCGACTCGGCACCAACAAAGTGACACTTTCTAAGTTTGTTGGAAAACTAATTTACTTTCTAGTCATGATTTTTGTTTTCATGTTGGCATTAGAAAAATTAGGTATGACTAGCGTTTTAGACCCGGTTAAAAATCTCTTAAACGGATTTACAGGATTCATTCCAAACATTGTTGGGGCTGGCTTAGTAGGTTACATTGGTTATATGTTAGCGACCATTGTTTCTGAACTAGTAGGTCTTGCAGGTGATACAATTAGAAGCTTTGCTCCTAAATTAAAATTGCCTGAAAACCTAGACATTGTTGGCATCCTTAAAAAGATTGTATTCATATTTATTTTTATTCCGCTATTAATTACGGCGCTCAATATTCTAAATATGGAAGCAATTTCTGTACCTGCAACCCATATGCTAGAACAGTTTTTCTTAGCCATACCGAAAATATTGGTTGCGGTAATTATCATCATGGTCTTTGTAATAGGCGGCCGATTTGTTTCTAATTTATTGACTGATTTATTAGAAAGTTTCAACCTTGATAGTATTGTAAGTAAAATGAATCTAGGAGGTATGTCATCAAACGCCAACCTTCCAAAATTGATTGGTAATGTTGCCTATTTCTTTATTCTCATATTCGGTATTACCACAGCGGTTGAAAAGTTAGAATTCACAAGATTGACTGAAGTTCTTGACACGGTTGTTAGTTTAGCCGGTAACATTTTATTCGGACTCGTTATTTTAATTATTGGTAACTGGATAGCTTCAATAGCGCATAAAGCGATGTCAAAAGATGGAAACAGCAGCTTTGTTGCCTCAATTGTGAGAATGAGTATTCTAGCCATTTTCCTTGCCATGGGCTTAAAAACAATGGGGTTAGGAGATGAAATCATCAATATGGCATTTGGTATAACATTGGGTACCATAGCCGTATCAATAGCACTTTCATTTGGCTTGGGTGGTAGAGAAGCTGCTGGCAAACAAATGGAAAGAATTTTAAACAAATTTAATAAGTAGGTTTAGTTGAGATTTTGTTTAGGTTATAAAAGTGACGGTTACCAAAACCGTCACTTTTTATTTTATATTTTTTTAACAAGATCATTTTAAAGTTAACTATTATTACTACTAAGGTTTTGATACTTTTGCTCGTATGCGGAAAAATAGTAAAAAGCCTTTATTTGAAAATGTTGCCGTTATCGATGCCGGAGCTAAAGGTAAAACTGTAGGTAAGGCTCCTGATGGACGAGTAATATTTATGACAAACACGGTGCCCGGTGATGTGGTTGATGTGCAAACAACTAAAAAAAGAAAAAGCTATTTTGAGGGTAAAGCCACTCATTTTCATAAATTATCTGAAAAGCGGATTACACCAGTTTGCGAGCATTTCGGAACATGTGGCGGTTGCAAATGGCAACATATGGGATACGAACATCAACTTTTTTACAAGCAAAAAGAAGTAACCAATAATCTCACTAGAATAGGTCATTTAGACTTACCTAAAATCAACCCTATTGTTGGTTCAAAAAAGCAGTACTACTATCGCAATAAAATGGAATTTTCTTTTTCAGATAGTCGTTGGCTAACTCTTGAAGAATTACAATCTGATACAATTTTTGAAAATAAAAATGCACTTGGTTTACATATGCCCGGTATGTGGGATAAAATATTAGACTTAAATAATTGCCATCTTCAGGCTGAACCATCAAATTCAATACGTTTAGCCATCAAAGAATTTGCGCTAGAAAACGAACTATCATTTTTCAGTCCTAGACATCAAAAAGGTTTACTGCGAACCTTAATGATTAGAACCAGCTCAATTGGTGAAGTTATGCTCGTTATCCAATTTTTTGAAGATCATCAAGAAAAACGTGAATTATTACTCAACTATATTAAAACAGAATTTCAAGAAATAACATCACTTCAATATGTGATTAATCAAAAACAAAATGATACTATCTACGATCAAAATATCATTTGCTTTTCGGGCCGCAATCATATTTTTGAAGAAATGGAAGGTTTACAATTCAAAATAAACGCAAAGTCTTTTTATCAAACCAATTCAGAACAGGCCTATGAATTGTATAAGTTAACTCGAGAATTTGCTAGCCTAACAGGCAATGAACTTGTTTATGACCTATACACTGGCACCGGTACCATTGCCTTATTTATTGCTAAAAATGCAAAAAGGGTTATTGGTATTGAATCAGTGCCAGAAGCGATTAATGATGCTAAAGAGAATGCCAAAAACAACAAAATTGAGAATGCCGATTTTTTTGTTGGGGATATGAAAAAGGTATTCAATGAAGAATTTTTGATTAGCCATGGTAAACCAGATGTTATTATAACAGATCCGCCGCGTGATGGCATGCATAAAGATGTGGTTCAGCAAATCTTAAACATTGCGCCAGAAAAAGTGGTTTATGTAAGCTGTAACAGTGCAACACAAGCCCGTGACTTAGAACTGATGAAAGAATCATATAATGTTGTTAAAGTTCAACCTGTTGATATGTTTCCACAAACCTATCACGTTGAAAATATTGTACTTTTGGAAAAGATATAAGTGAATGAAAAAATATCTTCTTTTAGCCTTAATGATGATAGCCATCTCATTTTTCTCATGTGAAAAAGATGATATTTGTGTTGATGGTGACACCCCTTTATTAATTATTCGTTTTTTTGATGCAGAAAACCCTGAGCAACCCAAATTGGTAAACAATCTTCGTGTTGTAGGCGTTGGCCAAACAACCACCGTTAATACCATTTCAGATAGAAGTGCTCTTGATTCTATAGCCATACCCTTGAATGCAACAGCAGATCTTACCTCATTTATCATGATTGTTGATTCAGATGATGACGATAATGGTACTGAAATTGGAAATCTTGACACCATCAATTTCTCACATGATACAGTTGATACTTTTGTTTCTAGGGCTTGCGGATTTGTCGCCAATTATGAGAATTTAGAGGCAACAAGTACCGCAGATGATGACAACTGGATTCAAGAAATAGAAATCTTAAAATCAACCGTTGAATTAGAAGAAACCACTACAGCCCATGTTAAAATATATCACTAGCATCTTTTTCTTCTTATGTTGCTTCTTAGGATATGGGCAAGAAAAGAATACGCAGCAAGCAGTTGATTCTGTTGGGTACAAACAAACCTATGGCTTAAGGATAGGTGTTGACCTAAGTAGACCTTTGAGAGGTTTTCTTACTGAAGGATATTCAGGTTTAGAATTAGTTGGCGATTACAGATTAAGTTATAAACTGTATTTAGCTGGCGAGTTAGGTAATGAACAAAGAACAAAACAAGAAGATTTATATAATTTCACTACTTCAGGTAGTTACATCAAATTGGGTGTTGATTTCAATACCTATGATAATTGGTATGGCGAGCAAAATATGATTTATTTTGGCGGAAGATATGCGTTTAGTACTTTTAGTCAAACTCTAAATAATTATCAAATTTTTGATAGTAATCGCTATTGGAGTCCTAATGGTTTTGCTGAAGGATCGTCAGAACCTATTGAATTTGAAGGACTTAATGCGTCTTGGCTTGAATTTGTTGCCGGAATAAAGGCAGAGTTGTTTCCAAGGTTGTACCTCAGTGCTAGTGCCCGCATAGGCTTTTTACTTACTAATAAGAATCCTGAAAATTTCAGAAACCTTTTCATTCCTGGTTTTAATAGAGTGACTGATGGTTCTCGTTTTGGATTAGGT
>CAZKQM010000124.1:0-5338 GCA_964554895.1 uncultured Maribacter sp.
AATTATATGGTAGGTTTATATCCTTCTTTTCCAGATGCTGATTTTGCTAGAGATGCTGTTCGTATGGAACGTAGAATTGAGCTTGGAATGGAAGGTCAACGTCTCTTTGATTTAAGAAGATGGGGAACTACCGTTGAAGTATTGAACAGATACTACACGAATGAAGGTCGTACAATTCCTAATTTCGCAGCTAGAGTTAGACCATATCAAGCGTTTCAAGATATTTTACCAATTCCAGTTTCTGCTATTGACTTAAGTCAAGGTGCATTAACTCAGAATCCTGGGTACTAGTATAAGAGCTTTTTAAAGCGTATTTTATTGAAGTGGGATATCTCAGATATCCCACTTTTTTTATGATTCTTTTAATTTTAAAACATTCAATAATTCCTATATTTAATGTTCAAAAATACGATAATGAAAACAGCCTATTCTGCTTGTGTTATGCTGTGTATAGCCTCTTTAGTTTTTCTAAATTCATGCATAGAAAAAACCGATACTACAAGTGAAAAAATATTTGAATCGATAGATCAAAAAAGTACAGGAATTAGTTTTTCTAACATTTTAACTGAAAATGATTCACTGAATTATTTTACCTACGGATATATGTATATGGGCGGAGGGGTTGCTGCCGGAGATATTAATAATGACGGTTTAATAGACCTCTATTTTACTGGAAACATGGTCTCAAATAAACTATATCTTAATAAAGGAAATTTAAAATTTGAGGATATTTCTGAGAAAGCAGGTATTTCTGGCGATAAACGCTGGTATACGGGCGTAACCATGACTGATATTAATAATGATGGTTTTTTAGACATCTATTGCTCGGTCAGTGGCAAATATGAACCAAGAGAAAATCAACTCTTCATCAACAATCAAGATGGTACTTTTACTGAAAAAGCTACAGATTTTGGTATTGCAGATGCAGGAAATAGTGTGCAATCTGTTTTTTTTGATTACGATCAAGATGGTGATTTAGATTTATATGTAGCCAACTACCCTCCTACTGCTTTTAATGCTCCAAATAGTTATTATTACGTCAAAAAACAGAACGTTAAACTCAAAGAATCAGATAAACTTTATAGAAATGATGGTACTTCTTTTACAGATGTTACTGAAGAGGCCGGACTTAAATCATTTGGTTTATCATTAAGTGCTACGGTTGGTGACGTGAATCAAGATGGATGGCCTGACCTCTACGTTTCTAATGATTTTAGTACACCTGACCTTTTTTATATCAATAACAAAAACGGAACTTTTTCAGAACTTTCTAAAAAACTAACCAAAAACAATTCTTTTTACGGTATGGGGGTTGATATTGCTGATATCAATAATGATAACCTATTAGATATTTTTCAGGTTGATATGACCGCACAAGATAACCGAAGGGCTAAGGCAAATATGGCCAGTATGGATCCTGCGCTTTTTTGGAGTACGGTGAATTCGGGCTTTCACTACCAATACATGCAAAATAGTTTGCAACTAAACAATGGTATTATAAACGATTCTTTACCAGATTTTAGTAATGTTTCAAGGTTATCAGGTATTTCTTCAACGGATTGGAGCTGGGGACCATTAATTGCGGATTTAGATAATGATGGTTTAAAAGATATTTTTATTGCAAATGGTACACGAAGAGAAATCAATAACAAAGACTATTTTGGCACCTTAAATAAATCAGTAAATAAAAATGATAGCTTTTTAGAAAAAAGTCTCGCAATTCCTTCAGAACGCATTGATAATTTTGTTTACAAAAACAAAGGGGACTTAAATTTTGAAAAAGTAAATGAAAAATGGGGTATCAGTTTTAAAGGTTTTTCTAATGGAAGTGTTTATGCCGATTTAGATAATGATGGCGATTTAGAAATTGTCATTAACAATATAGATGACCCAGCAAGTTTCTTTGAAAACAAAAGTGCTGCTTCTCAAAATTCGATTTCAATTCAATTTACAGGGCCTGATAAAAATCCTTTAGGTATTGGCACAAAAGTGTATTTAAAAACAGATACTGAAACTCAGTTTCAAGAATTAACCTTGAGTAGAGGCTTTCAATCATCAATAGCACCCAGAATGCATTTCGGGCTAGGCAAGAATGAACAAATTGATAGTTTAAAAATCGTATGGCCAAATCATAAAATTCAAAGACTTAACAACATATCAGCAAACCAAATTTTAAACTTAAGTTACAATGATGCTATCGATGAAGCTCCTGCAATTTATACTTCTTCTGAAAAAGTATTTCAAACAGTTAGAGATAGTACAATAATTGCAAATCATCTGCATGAAGAGAATCAATACAATGATTTTATTAAAGAGGTATTATTACCCCATCAAACTTCAAGGCTTGGACCCTTTATTTCAATAGGAGATTTAAATGGAGATTCGCGCGATGATTTCATTATCGGCGGTTCAATGAATACCGCATCAACAATTTATCTGCAGCAAGAAATTGGTTTTAAGCAATTGAAATCAGATGCACTCGAAGCTGATGCAGCTTATGAAGATTTAGGTTCCGTTATTTTTGACGCCGATAATGATGGAGATAATGACCTTTATATAGTTAGCGGTGGTAATGAGTTTGATGCTAATTCTAAATCGCTTCAAGACAGAATTTATTTAAATAATGGCAAAGGCGATTTTATCAAAGCTAAAAAGGCTTTGCCGCAAATGTTAGAAAGCGGCAGTATCGTCAAGGAATTTGATTTTGATAAAGATGGTGATCTTGACTTATTTGTAGGTGGTAGACTTATTCCTAAAAACTACCCCGCCCCAGCAAATAGCTACATCTTAGAAAATCAAAGCACATCCGAAGAGGCTAAATTTGTTGATGTTACCCAAAAAATAGCACCTAGTTTATCAAAATTAGGACTGGTTACTGATGCCATTTGGACCGACCATAACAATGATAATATGATTGATCTCGTTGTAGTTGGTGAATGGATGCCGATTACCATTTTAACTAATAAGAATGGTAAATTTATTAATGAAACTGAAACATATGAACTTAATGAATCGAACGGATGGTGGTTTAGCATTAATGAAGGCGACATAGATAGTGATGGTGATACTGACTATGTAATTGGAAATCTCGGCTTAAATTTTAAATACAAGGCTAATAAAGAAGAAACTTTTGATATTTTCTTCAATGATTTTGATGGTAATAATACTAATGATATTGTTCTAAGTTATTTCAATGGTGGTAAACAATATCCATTAAGAGGACGTGAATGCTCATCACAGCAAATGCCAGCTATAAAACAAAAATTTAAAGATTATGCTTCATTCGCTGACGCTACCTTAGAAGATGTATATACTGATGATTATTTAAAGAACTCTTTGCATTACAGCGTTAAATCATTTAGCAGCATTTATTTAGAAAATACTTCTGATGGTTTTAAACAACATGAATTGCCAAACGAGGCTCAATTATCCAATATTAATGAGTTCTTAGTTGAAGATTTTGATAAAGATGGGAATTTAGATCTTGTAATTGCAGGTAATCTATATAGTTCTGAAATTGAAACTCCTCGCAACGATGCTGCAATTGGGCTCTATCTTCAAGGTAATGGCAAAGGAAATTTCAAAGCAGTGCCTTCGCGTCAAAGTGGGCTGTATATTCCGGGTGATGTAAAAGATGTTGCTCAAATAACTATAGGCAATCAGCAATACTTTATGGCTGCTAAAAACAGTGATTATTTGCAATTTATTAAAGTGAATAATTAATAAAAACAACCTTTTCAGTACAAAATGAAATTTGAAATAGTAAAACCATTAAGCGTAGTCACATTTTTAATTTCTTTCATTTCATGTGTAGAAAGTGAAAAACAAGTACTAACCCCAAAAGAAAAATACCAAATACACTGCGGAAGTTGTCATCTAACACCTAACCCAGGTGATATCACTAAAACCTATTGGAAAAATCATATTTTACCAGAAATGGGTGCTAGAATGGGGTATCGATATACTGATTATAATCCATCTCAGGGAAAATCATATACTGAAAAATACTTAATACTAAAAAGTAATATTTATCCTAATCGACCTATAATTGATAGCCTAAGTTGGTGGCAAATTCATGATTATATTCTTTCCCTAGCTCCAGACTCCATTTCTGTGACTAAAAAAGAAAACATCTTACCAATAAAAACTTTTAAACCACATCATATTCAATTAGATAAAGTTTCGAACCCGTTAGTAACTAGCATTAGATATGACACTTTAAATAGTTCATTTTTTATTGGCAGCGGTAACGGTTTTATACATGAATGGTCATCTTCACAAAATGAATTGATTGATTCATATAACTCGCCAGTCGTTTCGTTTTTCAAAACAAAAGATGAAATTATTACTACTGAAATTGGTCTCATGAATCCTAGTGAAATTTCAAAAGGTATTATTTATTCAAAAAAAGCAAATACTATTTCAGCAGTTGGAACAGATCTACACAGACCAGTTTTCACAGAACTTGTTGACCTTAATGATGATGGTGCAAAAGAAATAATTGTTTGTGAGTTCGGACATCTAACAGGAGAATTAGCATTATTCAAAAAAACTCCATCTGGCTATGAAAAAGCGAGTTTACTTAAATTACCCGGTGCTGTAAAAATCGAAATTGAAGATTTAAATAATGATGGCAAAAAAGATATTATTGTTTTAATGTCTCAAGGAAATGAAGGTGTTTTCGTCATGTACCAAACTGAAGATTTGAAATTTGATACCAAACAAGTGATAAGTCTTCAACCACAGTATGGGTCTAGTTGGTTCGAACTAATTGATTATAATGCAGATGGCCATAAGGATATTATTTTAGTGAATGGCGATAATGCTGATTATTCAATTTTTGCAAAACCCTATCATGGCATCCGTTTGTTTTTAAACAACACAGAAAACCAATTTGAACAAAAATGGTTTTACCCCTTAAATGGTGCAACCAAAATTATTACTGCAGATTTTGATAATGATGGTGATTTAGACTTCGCGGTTGCGGCATTCTTTGCAGATATCGGAAATACTAAAAACGAAGGCTTTCATTTTTTAGAAAATAAGAATTCTGAAAACTTTGAATTTCAAGAGTATCGTTTTGACACTCCCATTCTAGGGAATTGGTTGGCAATGGATAAGGGGGATGCTGATAATGATGGCGATTTAGATATTGTTTTAGGGTCTTTTAGATTACCCAACCAAACTTCAATTGAAAATCAAAAAAAAGCTGCAATTCCTAAACTTTGGTGGTTAGAAAATCAAACAATTGAGTAAAAATTAAGTCTTATTTACTTCTTTTTTGTTCCATAAACCATTCATATAATTCTTCGGTTTGGTAGGCTTGAATCCATGAATC
>CAZKQM010000125.1:0-5174 GCA_964554895.1 uncultured Maribacter sp.
GGTTTTTTGTCCCAAAAACATAATCAAAAATGATTAAAGTACTAATTGCAGACAATCACCCAATCATAAGGATGGGTGTGAAGCACGTTTTGGAATCCGCTAGTGGTTTTCAAGTCGTGGATGCTGTGTCTAACACAGATGATTTATTCAATCGTTTGGAAAAAGTTTCCCCAGACGTAGTTATGTTGGAGATGGATATTCCAGATATTAATGGAATAGCTACGCTTCGAAAAATAAAAAAAGAGTACCCAGACGTAAAAGTCTTAATGTACAGTGGACAATCGGAAGATGTTTACGCATTAAGTACAATTCGTGCAGGTGCTTTTGGTTATTTATCTAAAGCTTCTGATATTGATTACATTATTTCAGCAGTGAAAAAGGTAAGTGAAGGTAACATGTTCATTACAAATGAACTTGCCCAGCGTTTAGCTTTCGATGAAGGCACGCAAAAACCTCGTCGATTCTTCAGAAAACTCTCAACAAGAGAAGTTGAAGTGTTGAAATTATTAGCTAGCGGTAAACGCAATAAAGACGTTGCTCAAGGCCTTAATTTAAATGAAAAGACTGTAAGTACCTACAAGGCGCGTTTGATGAAGAAATTAAACGTAGACAATATGGTAGATCTCTTACAGCAAGCCAAAGCTCTAGAATTGTACTAGTAGCTTGATAAAAGTCTCATAAAAAAGCCTGACAAATGTCAGGCTTTTTTAGTATTACATATTTAAATTGATATTAACTTAAGAAAGTACCCTATTTAATTTTCTGTTTAACAAAGTATTCAACTGCAGATAATTCATTATCTCTTCCAAAGTTTCTCGATTATCTTCTTGGTTAGCTTCTGTATCGTTTTGAAGATTAAGCATTCTCTTTTTAATCAAAAAACAGCGGAGTGTCAATATGGTCTCACTTACCAATTGTGCAATAACTGTCTCCTTTTCCTTTGGATAAATATCTTTTCTGGCCCAATCGTGAAGCACATATTTTTCTTCTTCCATTAAAATCGAAGATACTTCAGAAACCATATCTTGATCCAAGCTTGATAAAAAGGTATTTACTGCAAAATCTTCATTCTCGTTGAGTTCACTAATAAGTTTAAGGTAAATATCTCGAAACTTTTCGTTCGTCAATTCAATTTCATCATCTTGTAAATCCAAATAAATTTTCTCGTAGACCTTTATTTCTAATGACTCTGGCTCTAAAACCAAGTCGCCATCATCATTCTCTTTTAATACTAAATCTTCAAATTCTTGTTTCTCATTCCCATAGAGCAATAAAATTTCAATAATCTTACGTTCTAATTCATATTGTACATCTACCTTTTCAACAGCAACTTCATTTTTAACAACATCGAAGACCTTCTGTTCTTGTTTAACTTTTTTAGCAGCTTCAGCATTATTTTTTTTTCCAATTTGCGCAAGTGTACTAAAGAGTACTCCCTCCGAGACATTCATAATGTTTGCACATTCTTGAATATAGATTTCTCGTTTAATGGCATCAGGAATCTTGGCAATACTTTTTACGATATCACGAACAGTATCGGCACGTTTTATAGGGTCATCAGCAGCCTCTTCCGCTAAAAGATTCGCCTTAAACTGTATGAAATCTTTTGAATTGGCATTGAGATATTCTTGTACTTCCTCTAAATCATTGTTCTTCGAAAAGCTATCTGGGTCTTCACCTTCAGGGAAGGTACATACCTTTACATTCATGCCCTGTTCCAAAATCAAATCGATTCCACGCAGGGAAGCTCGTAAGCCAGCTGCGTCTCCATCAAAAAGTACTGTGATATTCTTTGTCAAGCGATTTACCAGTCGAATCTGCTCTGGTGTTAATGCGGTACCACTTGAGGCGACTACGTTTTGTAATCCTCTTTGGTAAAATTGAATAACATCGGTATACCCTTCTACCAGATAACAATTATCTTCTTTTGCAATGGATTGTTTTGCATAATAGATTCCATAAAGCACTTTGCTTTTATGGTATATATCACTTTCTGGGGAATTCAGATATTTGGCCGCTTTTTTATCACTTGTTAAAATCCGTCCCCCAAAACCTAGAACTCTTCCACTCATAGAATGAATAGGAAACATCACCCTTGCCTTAAACCTATCGAATTTTTTTGAATTCGCAGGGTTTGAAACATCTTCTTTGACTATTGTAAGTCCCGTTTTTTCAAGGTAATTTAATTGATATCCATCTTCGAGGGCGGCAGTGGTAAATCCGTCCCATTGGTCAAGACAATACCCTAAGTGAAACTTTTTTATCGTTTCATCAGTAAAACCTCTTTCTTTAAAATAGCTGAGTCCGATTGCCTTACCCAATTCACTTTCCCATAGAACATTCGAAAAATATTTTTGCGCATATTCAGAAACCAAATACATACTTTCACGCTCATTCGCCTCTTGTTTTTGTTCGTCGGTACGCTCAGTTTCTTCAACTTCAATATTGTATTTTTTAGCAAGGTATTTTATCGCTTCAGGATACGTAAAATGTTCATGCTCCATTAAAAATGCGACTACATTTCCACCTTTACCACTACTAAAATCTTTCCATATTTGTTTTACGGGCGATACCATGAAGCTAGGAGTTCGCTCATCAGAAAAAGGACTTAACCCCTTGAAGTTTGATCCTGATTTTTTCAGCTGAACAAAATCTCCGATGACCTCTTCCAATCGGACGGTCTCATATACTTGATCTATGGTGGATTTTGCAATCAATGGAATTTCTTCTTGTTTCTACGCGTTAAATAATCTGTATCGGTAAATATAAGGTAAAATGAAAGTGTGTAAAACCTATACCCCATTTTCAGGGAGAATATTTTCACTAACTAAAGGGTGAAAGTAGCCAAAAGATTGCTACAACTTTGTACCGAAGAATTACAAACCCAATTAATAACCTTAAAAACAAAAATTATGATCTGGGGAATTACATTAATATTATTGAGTATTATCGCCGTGCCTTCATTGATACTTTCTAAAAAGCCAAATGCCAAAGAATTGCTGGAGAAAATTGAACCCTATCAAGGGTGGATTGGCCTAGTCTTCTGCTTTTGGGGTGTTTGGGGCGTTATTACTGCTATTTTAAACCTGAATTGGCTAAGCGTTGCACCAATTTGGTGGGTAACATTATTGGCAGGAAATATTGTATCTGCAGTATTGGGCTTCATGCTAGGTTCAGGTTTAATCAACAAGCTATTCTTGTCTAAGAATAAGTCTGCCAAGGCTAAAGCTGAAGAACTAAGGGCAAAAATAGCCCCTAAACAAGGTAAATTAGGTATCATCGGTATAATTGTTGGTATTTGGATGATTGTAGCCTCATTTATGTGGACAGTGGCGTAAATCTAAAATAAATCGTTAATTTATATGTTAACTATTAAATCTAATATCAATTAAACCAACTTAAAGTAATTTAAAAACAACTAAAAATTTACAAATGAAAAAATTAGCAACAATTTTAACAGTGTTTCTTATAACAATGAGTACAATGGCACAAACGAAAGACAACAGTATAACTGTCAACGGTATGCATGCATATAGCATTGCACCTGAATATTCAAGTAAAATGATCGTCAGTTTGAATAATGTATACTATGATGCGCAAACAATGAGTATGCAGGAAGTTAAATCTGGTTACCTTGATAAATTAGCCAAAGCTGGCATAAGTAGTGATCGCTTAACTGAAGACACTCTACATTATGCGCTTTTAGGGTATGAGAAGGAAGGAACAATTCTGGTATTTAAAACGAATTCTTTAGATGAAATGCAAAAGTTCCTATCAGTTAAATCTATTGGTGTTACACGTTCTGATACCATGCTTGATGCGGAATTAACCGATGCTCAAATAGCAGAATATGGGGAAGCAGCTTTTAAAAATGCAAAAAACAAGGCTATGGCACTTGCCTCTAAAATTGGAAGAACAGTTGGTAAAGCCATTGAGATAAGTGATACCAATACCAAGAAAATATCTGAATCGATGTACTACGGTAATACAAAAGAAACTAGGGATTATTACATTTCTGTTTCGTTTGAATTACAATAACAAAATTTAGTTGGTTGTTTAGAGAAAACCCTACAGCATCATTTTGAAGCCGGTAGGGTTTTCGTATGGGCAAAAACTCGCGTACTTTATATAAGACTAGAATGAAACCAGTAAAGAAAATAGCATTCTTTTTCGGATGTGTTTGTTTGATTTTTCAAGCTTGTGGTCAAAAACAAGGGGATACCACCGTCTCAACTCCTAAAATTGAAATTCAAACGAAAGCTACTACCTTAGGCAATACTATTGAGACAAGGTTTCCATTGCCCGAAGCCTATGTTCGTTCAATAGCAGATAGCACATCTTTTGATTCTTATCTTAGAAGTCTCCCTTTAAAGCCAATAAATGCATTAGTTTCCTATTACTATGGGGAAACGAAACCCAACAGAAATATTTATGAAGCTGTTATCGATTTGCCAATAGGAAAACGAGATCTGCATCAATGTGCTGATGCAGTTATGCGTTTACGTGCTGAATATCTTTTTCAAAATAAAAAGTTCGATAGCATTCATTTTAATTTCACAAACGGATTCAGAGCAGATTATGCGAATTGGCGAAAAGGAAAACGTATCGTGGTAAACGGAAATAAGGTCTCTTGGATACAAAATTCGAAAGCCTCTGATAGCCCTAAATATTTCTGGAAGTATCTCGAAATGGTCTTTAGCTACGCTGGCACTGCATCTTTGGAAAAAGAGATGAAACCAATAACGGTGGAAGAAATGCAAATTGGTGATGTTTTTATTCAAGGTGGGTTTCCTGGGCATGCCGTAATCATTGTTGATATGGCCATCAATCAAACCACAAAAGAAAAAATCTTTCTTTTAGCCCAAAGTTATATGCCGGCACAAGAATTACAAATTCTTAAAAACCCAGATAACACCACTTTAAATCCATGGTACCGCCTTTCTGAAATTTCAGAAGAACTGAAAACACCAGAATGGACATTTTCAAAATTTGATTTAAAACGATTTCGACCCTAAATCAAGTCTAAAATAAAAGACCAAAACCGGGATAAATACGCTTAAATACCATTTTCGCAACTCTTAAAAAAAGTTAAAAATTATAACAATTCTATAACTTTTAAAAAATAGTAAAGGTCGTTTACCCTACTAGTTGAATTTGTAATTAATTCATCTGTA
>CAZKQM010000126.1:0-5149 GCA_964554895.1 uncultured Maribacter sp.
TTTTTTCACCGCCATAGCGCTCATCATTAAAAAGTGTGTGACCGATATATTTCATGTGAACCCTAATTTGGTGCGTTCTACCTGTTTCAAGTTTACACGAAACTAGCGTTACATAGCCAAGCCGCTCTAATACTTTAAAATGGGTAACGGCCTCTTTTCCTTCATCACCCTCTGGAAAAACATGCATTTGCAATCTGTTCTTTGGATGCCGTGCTATATTCCCTTCAATAATTCCTTCATCGTCTTCAATATTTCCCCATACCAAGGCCACATATTCTCGTTCAGAGGTCTTATCAAAAAATTGCTTAGACAAATGGGTCATAGCCGCTTCAGTCTTCGCAACCAAAAGCAATCCCGAGGTATCTTTATCAATACGATGTACCAAGCCGGGGCGCTCATTACTATTTAAGGCGAGGTTTTCGGTATGATGTAGCAAAGCATTTATTAGGGTGCCAGAATAATTTCCATGACCAGGGTGCACGACCATTCCGGCAGGTTTGTTTACCACCAGAAGCGCATCATCTTCATATACAACATCTAGAGGAATATCTTCAGGAACCAATAAAAATTCATGAGGCGGATGTTCAAACATCACCTTTACTTCATCACCCGCTTTGACCTTGTAATTTTGTTTGACGATAGCCCCATTGACCCAAACATTTCCGTCTTTTGCGGCCTGTTGTATTTTATTCCGAGTAGCATTTTCAATGAAATTCATTAAAAATTTATCTACCCGAAGCGGCTTTTGCCCATTTGGGGCCACAATTTTATGATGCTCATAAAGTTCGCCCTCTTGCAGTTCAGGACTATTTTCAGGACCCATACCTTACTCAGAATCAGCTTTGATTTTTGCTCGCTCTCCTATTCTGCCGTTACCACAAATCAATTCTACCTTTGAAGTTTTTGGTAGTTTATCACCTGGTTTTACCTGTTTTCCCTTGTGCTTGATATAGTAAACCATATTCTTGCCAATTTGGTCAATAAAAGTAACTCTTTGCACATCTAAACCAACGGCACGCAGCATCGAAGCAGCATTGCGCTGCGTTACCTGAATTACATTGGGAATTGTTACTTTCTTGTACCCTGACGGATTTACTGTAAAATATATCTTGCGATTTTCTTTAACCTTATCACCCGCCGGTGGATTTTGCTCAATAATTGAAAATCTTGGATAATCCGGATTGTAATTTGCCGAATCAAGAACTTCGTAACGTAAATCTGCTTCTTCAATGGCCTTACGCATGTCCATTACAGACATTTTAGAGAAGTCAGGCACCTCAACGAATTCGCCATGATTGGTGGTACTATTTAACCAACTCAAAAGAAGGAATACCAAAATAATCACCGCTAAAACAGCGAGACCCAGTTGCATAAAGAGCGTCTTACTTTTTAAAAAATTCAAAAAATTTCTCATTCGTCGAGTTTATCACAACAAAGATAGGAAATGAGATGATATCCGTCATGGCTTTCAAAGCTATAAGAAAAAGGGAGCTACTTTTTAGGTACGGCGAAACAGAATATAATTTATTAATTATACTTTTGATATCAATGTTTTAAAGATTGCCAGTTCGCAATCAATAATTTTCAACGATAGTAATGAAACAAAAGATTGCCATACTAATGGGCGGCTATTCTAGCGAATATGACATCTCGGTAAAGAGTGGAAATGTAGTGTATAAGTATCTAGATACCACTAAATTCGAAGCTTACCGTATTCTTATTTCAAAAAAAGCTTGGTACTACCTAGATGAAGATACTAATGAATTCCCAGTAAATAGAGATGATTTTTCTGTTCAAGTAGGTGATAAAATCATAAAATTCGATTGTGTTTTTAATGCCATTCATGGTACACCGGGTGAGGATGGCTTGATGCAGGCATATTTTGAATTATTGAAAATTCCGCAAACATCATGTGATTATTATCAATCCGCGCTAACTTTCAATAAACGGGATTTATTAAGTGTTTTAAAACCCTATGGCATACCTTCTGCCGAGTCTTATTACTTAAATCTAGGAGATGAAGTAGATGAAGATGCCATTGTCGCCAAAGTTGGCTTGCCATGTTTTGTAAAAGCAAACAAGGCCGGAAGCAGTTTTGGCATTTCGAAAGTTTATGAACAAAAAGACTTGAAATCTGCTATCGAAAATGCCTATAAGGAAGATGATGAAATTATTATAGAAGCCTTTTTAGATGGAACAGAAGTATCTGTTGGAGTTATTAAATACGAAGGAAAGACAAAAGTGCTTCCGATTACAGAAATAGTTTCAGAAAATGACTTCTTTGATTACGAGGCCAAATATGACGGAAAATCTTCTGAAATTACACCTGCAAGAATTTCCGAAGTACAAGAAAAGAACGTAACAGAAATGGCTAAAAAAGCCTATGATATTTTAAAAATGACCGGATACTCGCGTAGTGAGTTCATATTTATTGGTGATGAACCTTATATGCTTGAAATGAATACCACACCTGGACTAACTGAGCAAAGCCTTCTTCCACAACAAGCCGAAGAAGCAGGTATTTCACTCGCTCAACTTTTTGAAAGTGCAATACAAGAAGCCCTGGCAAAAAAAAGGTAACTTTAGATTCATGATATATCTGAAACTATATAGCTAAAGCAATTAATGAATGCCCTCGAGATAAATTTATTTGGCATTCAAAAGAAGATAATATTAAAATTTCGAGCTAAGGTTCGGAGTAATAAATCTCAATTATCGAGTAAAATTAAACAAAATGAGACGCGCAATATTTCCTGGTTCTTTCGACCCTCTAACTTTAGGGCATCATGATATTATTAAAAGAGGTATCACCCTTTTCGATGAATTGATTATCGCAATCGGAGTAAATGCCGATAAGAAATATATGTTTTCTTTAGAGGAACGCAAGCGCTTTATTTCTGAGGCTTTTGCCAATGAACCAAAAATCATTGTACAAACCTATGAAGGGCTTACCGTTGACTTTTGCAAAAAAGTAAATGCTAATTTTATTTTAAGAGGCCTTAGAAACCCCGGAGACTTTGAATTCGAAAAAGCCATAGCCCATACGAATCGTAAACTCTCTGAATTTGAGACAGTTTTTCTTTTGACTTCTTCAGGCAAGTCATATATAAGTTCTTCGATAGTTCGTGACGTAATTCGCAATGGCGGGGATTATACAGGACTCGTTCCTTCGACAGTTGTCGTGAAATAACCATTAATCTCACGTATAAAGGGGAATTGTATAGTTCCTATTGAGGAAAACCTCAAATGCCTTTTGGGTTTTCCATTGAAAATAAGTTGCTCACCACTATATTAAGCAAATTCACAACATAAATTCAATATAGACGTATTTTCAATATATTATTGTAAGAAATACCTTTAATATTGCAGAGAGAAGTTCAACAAAAAAACAGTTACCTAATAAAACAGCTTCCGACAGCCACTGTATTTGTCAATAAAAAAAATATTGTAATACATGCTTCGGATCAATGGGTTCATGATTTTGACCTAGAAGGTTCAAAAATCATTGGTAGTGATATAATGCAACCTCTTAAAGAAATAAACATTAATTGGAGACGCACAATATCTGAGTCCTTAGCGGGGTTGCCTAATCTTATATTAACTGAAAAATATATTGATAATTGTGGCAATATGAAGTGGTTCGAACTACATAGTATCCCATGGTATGACGAAAAAGAAAACGTTAAAGGAACTATTCTTCAAGCACAGGATGTCACACAAAGAATTTTATCAGAATCAAAACTTGAAAAGTTAGAAATACTATCTGAAGATATTTCAGACAATACTGATATTGGTTTTTGGGATTATAACCTGGCAGAAGACAAAATGTTTTGGGACAAACGTACGAAGGCCATTCATGAGGTTTGTGAAAATTTTACTCCAAGCTTTGCCGATTCTTCTAACTTTTATAAGCTGGGCTATAGTAGAAATACCATTTCAATGGTATTAAACAAGGCGATAACGAATAAAGTTGCGTTTAGCGAAAAACTTCAGTTAATAACTGGAAAAGGTCATGAAATATGGGTACTCACATCTGGGAAACCTCTATTTGAAAATGGCAAATTCACAGGTATTGTTGGTACTATTCAAAACGTCACTGAGCGTGAAATAAATGCCATAAAAAGTCGTGAAAACGAACACCTTCTGCGAACACTTATAGATAATTTACCTCTTAATGTTTATATCAAAGACTTAGAATCTCGAAAGATTTTGGCAAATAAAGCTGAGTTAGAATATTGTGGAGGTACCACTGAAAAAGAAATCTTAGGAAAAGATGATTTTTTATTTTATGACAAGAAAACGGCAGAAAATTCAAGAAAAGATGACCTTTCTGTAATGCGTGATTTAAAGCCAATTTTAAGCAAAGAAACACTAAATGTCAAAAAAGATGGTTCCGCAACCACTTTTCTGACCTCAAAAATTCCTTTAATAGATACTGATGGTCACGCCTATGGTTTGGTTGGCATCGGTTTAGATATTTCAGACCGAAAACAAAAAGAACTTGAGTTGCGAAAATTAGTTGATGTCACATCTTCTCAAAATGAAAAATTAATCAATTTCGCTCATATCGTTTCACATAACCTAAGATCTCATAGTGCGAACTTCTCCATGTTACTTAATTTTTTAGCGGAAGAAAATTCAGAAGAAGAACGAGAAAAAATGATGAAGATGTTACTAGACTCTTCAGATAATTTATTAGAAACCCTTGATAACCTAAACGAGGTAGTACATATAAACTCCAATACTAGTTTATTAAAGAAGCGTTTTTCATTGAACAAAAAAGTGACGGCAATTGAAAAAAACTTAATAGCCCACTTGGATTTGTACGATGTTAAAATTATCAATCTAGTCGAAAAAGATATCTCGATCAACATCGTACCTGCTTATATAGATAGTATACTCACCAATTTTATTACCAACGGAATTAAATATCGCTCATTGAACCGCGATTCATTTATAAAATTCAGTGCTACAAGAGAAGGTAATTATGTCGTACTACATATTGAAGATAATGGTATGGGTATCGATTTAGACAAGCATGGTGATAAACTTTTTGGCATGTATAAAACCTTTCATGACAATAAAGATGCGAAGGGCATAGGTCTATATATTACCAAAAATCAGATTGAAGCGATGAATGGTAAAATAA
>CAZKQM010000127.1:0-5120 GCA_964554895.1 uncultured Maribacter sp.
CATTTGGGTATTTTATGGTAAGTTGATAAAACACTTCTCCAAAACCAAAAACAAGGTCATATTCTTTGGATTTAATGAATGGAAGCACATTTAAATCATTACAGTCAACGATATCAATTGCATAGTCAAGATCAGATAATACTTTTACAATAGATAGTATTTCTAAAGGTTGGGTTCTTCCTATATTTTGATTGCCCCAGTCAGCGGTATAACTAGCAGTCACATAACTTACTATTGCTTTTTTTTGAGTTCTTGTGGCGGAAAAATTTATATTTTGAATTATAGTAGTATCTTCAATTCGTTCTTTATAAAAACGATTTTTGAAGCTGTGCCATAGCCATTGTGTAAGTCTTGTTTTAAAACTGTCGTTCTTCATTTCAAAATTACCTTATCCAAATTCCTTTTTTGCCTTTATTGATTATCATATGGTACTGAATAGGTGCCAAGATGAATGCATTGAAGTTAGCAATAACCGAGGCAACAAAAAGTGCATAAACACCCATTTCGAAGTATTTAATAAAAACCAAAGTTAATGCTATGTATAAAATAGGACTTATCACACTTGCCCAAAATTGAAGGCGAAGCGCACTTATTCCGTTTAAAAAACTAACATATTTAGAACCGAAAATAGAAACTGTGAAAAATATGAGTCCCCAAAGTGATAATAGAAAATCAATGTTTACTGTTTCTTTCCCCAACCATAAATCGTAGACATAGTCTGCAAAAAACAGCATTATAATGCCAATAAGAACAAAGAAAATATTAAGGATATTGTATTTTTTCATGCTTTCTTTTATCCACCCAATATCATTTTTCACATAAGCTTCGGTAGCTGCTGACCAAAATGGTGTAAGGAAAATTGTGAAGCCCATACTTAAAATTCCGAAGTATTTAAAGACGATATTGTAATCAGTTACATCAGCTGGGCCAAAATTTCTTGATATAATTATGTTAGCTGATTCAAATTGTACTAGTCCGGCAATCTGAATAACAAAGAAAACAACGCCTAAATTAAATAGGCTCTTCGCGTAGGAGAATTTTACTTTTGAGAAGGTTGGTCTAAATTCACGATATTTTCCTTTGAAGAAGAAAATATTTGCTCCAATAAGTGCTAAAAGAGGCGATGCACATAGGGCAAGCCCTAAATTGACTAATGAGCCTTCAGTTGTTTTGACTAGTATTAATATCACTATCAGCGAAATGATTTGACCGATTACGTCAATAAGTGAAGCCTTGGCAGGTTCTTGATCTGCAGAAATTATGGTTGTAATTGTACGTAGCACAAACTGCATGCAGAAATAGGTGAAAACTATCAGTGCCAGTTTAGAAACTTCAGAACTGTATTCTGGAGAAAGTTTTAGCAAATCAGACCATTCTAAAAACGGATTGACCACTAAAAATAGGAGCCAGATAGTAATGAAAACAATAGCTAAAATTCCATAAGTGGTACTTATATATATTTGAGCACTTTCGTTGTCACCTTTTGCTTTTGCCTCAGCATACTTATTTCTTAAACCATGGGTGATGCCGATATCGAAAAAACTAAACCAGGCCACAATTGAGCTGAGCGTAAGCCAAATACCATACCGCGACGGATTCACATAATTAAGCGTAAGGGGCACAACAACAAGGCTAATGGCGATACTGACTACCTTTATTAAAAAGGAGCCGATAATATTTTTATTGGCCTTGGCTGTTCGTTCATGCCCTTCGAAAATGGCTGCTTTTATTTTTTGAATCAAATTGATGGAATATGTTTAGCTGCTTCTGTTTAAAGAAATTTTTGGTTGGATTTTATCTAGTAAATTCTCTTCCGATCCCAAGTAATGTTTTGCTTGATTATCTTCGCGGGTATTCCGCCAATCAATACACCTTCTTCATCAAAAGGCTTGGTTACCACAGATCTTGTGGCTACTATGGAGTTTGTTGCTAGACTTGATCCTTTTAAGATAGAAGTATGAGCACCAACCCATACATGATTGGCTATAGTAACATTCTTGGCATGATTTATTCTTTCGTTGGTTTCAGTATTGATAATGGAATGCGAATCACCTGTTCTAATGTCAATGTCGTTTGAGAACATACATTCGTTACCAATTGTGATTTTAGAATTTGGTTCTGTCACAGCAATGTGCGTCTCCTCAAATGTTGAATTTTCACCAATAAATAATTCACAATTATCATCTTCAATCCATAATTCTCCACCGCGATTGAACTTCACCTCTCTTGAAATACGAACTTTATTTTGATTACCTCTTATAAATATCACAACCTTATTCAACATGCTTTCGTCTTCAATTGTAATTTGGTTTGAATTGCCAACAATGTCGATTTTACAGTTGTTTAATCTTGCAGAAGTTTTAATTTTTAAAGTGTTATTCTTTCCCTTTATTGATTTGGAACAAGATTTTTCGAATAGTTTGCCTTCTCGAATATTTCGAATTGTTTTCAATAGGAATGGTGACTGCTTTATAAAAGACTTTAATTGCTCTTTCATGATTTTTATTCTTCCTATTGCTATAATATGGTACCTGTATTAGGGGTTCCGTTTAAGATTTTGATTCTATTTCGAAACCATATTCCTTTCCGTATAAATTGGTGTCAAAACCGTACCCGTAATAATAATCACTTTTAACTAAGCCTCTTTGTCTTATCCCATTGAAAACAACGGACACATTTTTAAGATTTTTTAAAGTTTCAGTATCATCTAAGTGCTTTAGTACTTTTAAAGGTGTTGTACCCTGCCGTATCACATAAATGGTCTCATCGCTATATTCTGCCAATAGTTTGACATCTGCAACAAGATTGGCTGGCGCCGAATCAATAATTACATAATCAAATGCACGTGATAGTTCTTCGAAAAGAACTTCGAGTTTTCCATTTAAAAGAAGTTGCGTATGGTCATCAACTTTATTTCCAACAGGAACTATGGTTAAATTCTTATTTCCATTAGAATTAGTGCTAATTTCTTTATAATCAGCTTGATATGATAAATAATCTAAGACCCCTTTTTTATTTAGAAGCTTGAAGTAACGTGAGGTTTGAGGTTTTAAAAAGTCCATATCAACTAGAGCTACTTTTTTACCTGACTGTGCAAGACAATACGCAAGATTGGTGCTGACAAAACTTTTTCCTTCACCCTCAACACTAGAAGTGATAAGAATCTTCTTTTTTTCAAAAACCCTGTCGTAGAGTCCTATTGAAGAGCCAAGTTGCCTAAAGTGATTTATTAGTACTGCCTCGTTTTGTTGTGTTTTAATAGCTTTTTCACCTGAATGAAAAATATTTTTCACCCCTAATTTGTTAAACAGATGACCCAGAAAATTAGAAGGTTTTTTTGACTCCTTTACATCATCTAAATGAGGTAATTCTAAAATCACAGGTGCATTAAGGGAGTTTTCAATTTCAGAGCGAAATAACACATTTCTATTCATCATTTCTTTAAAAATGATATACCCCAAGCCTATGCCAAAAGCCAAAATTAAGGCAACCAAATAAATGATGGATGATTTTGGTGAAACAGGTCCCGCAGATGACTGTGCCAAATCAACTATTCTGCCATCGCCTCCATTCGGTGCATAGCTCAATGCGGTTTCTTCTCTTTTTTGCTGTAAGAACGAATACAATTCATTTTTGATTTTTTTTCCACGTTCTATTTCTAATAATGCTCTTTCTTTTTCAGGAATATTTTTAAGAGCAGATGCAGATTGGTTGGCGTTATAATTTAAACTACTTAAGCTTGCAGTAAGATTGTTTTTTTGATTTCTGATGTTTTCAAGAATACTGGGTCTTAATTTGTTGATTTCGTCAACCAATGAACGTAGAATTGGATTATTCTCGGCTGTGGTTTTACGTAATTTTTCATATTCAATTTCAGAATTATAAAGTTTCTCCAATAATTGAGACAAAACACGATCTTCTACCCCTAACGTGGCAGGTACAATACCAGATTGATTCTTCTTAGAAATTACATATTGATTTACTTTATTCAATACGGCAAGTTGCCTATTGAGGCTAGCGATTTGACGATCGTATTCTCCTATATCATATAGATATAGCTTTCCTTGTTCGCTAAGGTCAACTACCCCTTTTTCAGCCCTGAAACGTTGAATTGATGATTCAAGTTCCTGGAGTTCTTTTTCAACCTTATCCATTCGGTCATCAATAAAAGTAATCGTATTTGAAGCCAAGTCATCTCGATCGGTAATCGCTTTTTGATTATAAGCTGATATCAAATGATTGAGTATTTTTTCGCCTCTCTGAGGAATTGGATCTCTATAAGTCAGTCGCACTACGGTTGATAGCTTATCTGTAGGACTGGCCTCTAAACCATTTAAGAAGCTCAGGGCTAATTTTTTTGAATTTACAAACGAATAGAATAGGGCTCTTTTAGCAGTATCTGATTTATTCTCATTTAACCTGAACCTGGTTTCCCCAAAAGCAGGACCTTGCACCCATTCGTCAATAGGGTAAGATTTACCCTCAATTTTTACCAATTTATTGATTGAATCATATTCGAAGTAAAATTTCAAAGATTCACCACCTGCAGGTTGAACAATATTTTCTGGATTTCGCAATTCAACAATAACGGGAGATGAAGTATATGCTTCTTTCGAGCCATAAAATTTGTCCTCATATATAGGAGCGTAAAGTTGTAAGTTTTTCACAACTTCAGTCATTAGCGTTCTAGACTTAATAATCTCGAGTTCGTTTTCAACAATTTTTTTTGAATCAAATGGATTCATTGCTTCTAGAACTTTGGCATCATCCACTCCTTTGTTTTCATCCTTAATTATAAGCGTTGCTGCTGCTTCATAAACTGGTGTTGTAGTTTTAAGATAGCCCCAAGCTCCTATTAGACTAATGGGAACCAAAAGTGCAAATAATGGCCAATAAGGCATAAACATAGCCAAGAGCATCCGTAAGATGTTCTCGTCAGCACTCGATTTATTCACTTCGTTCATGAAGGGAGTTTTATTTTTTGATTAATACGCTTATGATGTCTAAGAAATGCCGGTTCAAATAATAGGTATCTTAACTTTTAAAACGCTGAGTTAGTCATTTCAGTATGATCTATTTCAGTGCATATACTGAAAATTAAGCTAAGCTGAATTGTAATG
>CAZKQM010000128.1:0-5053 GCA_964554895.1 uncultured Maribacter sp.
CATCAAGACTAATAGGGCTTAAGCTACCGTCACCTTGTATTTGCCATGTAGATACTGAACCATCTTGTAAAGCTGGGAAAGCTGGAGGAGTACCATCAGGTTGAAATTCTCTTGCTTCTGTTACAACTAAATAGTTGTCACCTACAATTTGAAATCCGATAGCCGATGGAAGGTTTCTACCTTCGCTATTCCCTCTTAAAGTTGAAGTAGCTGCACCCCATGGAGAAGCACTCAAAAGGCCGTCTGCGCCAATGTTGTAAACTACTACTTCATCTTCACTGCCCGATTCTAAAGCTGCTGCACCTGAGTTGATTGAAGCAACTACCAACCATTGTCCGTCAGGTGAAATCTGAACGGCTGATGGTCTATTGGCTAAATCTCTTGTTGAACCTGCAATTGGTGATAAACTTCCATCATCAAGTAACCAAAAACCTGTTACGGTTCCTTGTTGACCTGGCTCTCCTAAGCTTAAAAGATCACTACGGCTGATGTTCGATACATAAACAAGACCTTTTACACCATCAATATCTCTTTCGCTGAAAGCAATACTATTTGGGCCCTCTGCACCTGTTGGCTGCGGATCACCTGCTATTTCTAGAGAATAATCTTCTAGAATGTTAAAAGAAGTTATGGTATTACTTCCAGCATTAACAGCTAATAAATTAGTATTATCATCTGTTTTTGTAAGTGCATAGGCTGAAATAAGAGGATCAAGACCTTCACCACCATCAAAGTCACCACCATTACCGTTTGTTGAATTAGGACCGATTGGGGTTAAAGAACCATCTGCGTTTCTACCGTAGGCTACAATAGTGTTAGGTCCTTGTACATTAGAACCAGTTACTTGACCTTCTCCATTGGTCATGGCATAAACAGCACCTACAAATGCGGTTGCGTCATCGCCATCTTCTCCGTCAACTCCATCTGCACCATCTGCACCATCTGCACCATCAGCTCCGTCAACGCCATCAACACCGTTAAGACCATCAAGTCCATCTTCGGGGTCACAACTTGTTAAAAAGACACCAAGTGATAAGGTGGCTATCGCTAATAATTTTACTTTTTTCATTTTATTTGATTTTTAAGTTTTTATAATTGTTTTTTTTGCGGCTCAGAAATTTTATTTCTGATTTGCGGTTACTAGTTCGTTATTTGATTTGGCCAAATCGCCTAACATTTAAAGAATTCTAAAATTTCATGATGATTTGAACGGATTTTTTTTTGTGGCTTACAGCAAAAAAAAAGTTCTCACAAAAAAATATTTTCGTGAGAACTTTTGTGGATAGCGTTTAAACACCTGTAAATAAATTAATTACAGATTAAAATAACATGGTAAACGACCTTGACTATTTTTTAAAAGTTATAGAATTGTAATAAATTTTAACTTTTCTAAGTGTTCCAGAATTGGATTTACAGCGTGTTTATCTGTGTTTTCCTCTTCTGTTTTTAACATGATTTAGGGTCTGAATCGTTTTAAATTAAATTTTGAAAATGTCCATTCGGGTGTTCTCAGTTCTTCTGAAATTTCAGAAAGACGGTACCATGGGTTTAGACTGGTGTTGTTTGGGTTTTTAAGAATTTGTAATTCTTGTGCTGGCATATAACTTTGGGCTAAAAGAAAGATTTTTTCTTTTGTAGTCTGATTGATGGCCATATCAACAACAATTACGGCATGCCCAGGAAATCCACCTTGAATAAAGACATCGCCAATTTGCATTTCCTCTACCGTTATTGGCTTCATTTCTTTTTCCAAAGATGCAGTACCTGCATAGCTAAAGACGATTTCGAGATACTTCCAGAAATCTTTAGAAGAATCAGAGGCTTGTGAATTTTGTATCCAAAAGACTTTATTTCCTTTTACCACAATGCGCTTTCCTTTACGCCAATTCGCATAATCTGCTTTGAATCCGTTTGTGAAATTAAAATGAATGCTATCGAACTTTTTATTTTGAAAAAGATACTCTGCACGTAAACGCATAACGGCATCGGCGCATTGGTGTAGGTCTCGTTTTCCTATTGGTAGATCGATAACGGCTTCATAAATGTTTCTGTTCAGTTTTGTTTCTCCATTGTAATAGGAAACTAATGCATTTATTGGCTTTAAAGGGAGATTTCTAAGATAAGAATAAAAAGATGTGCTATCAGCAACTAAGCGCATATAACCTTCGGGTAATGGAAACCTGGTCTCAATAGTATTGCCTAAACTAGTGGCTTTGGTTTGAATTTCAATTTTAAGAGTTGTGGCGGTAGTATCAGCTTGTTTTTGACCACAAGCTTGAAAAATCAAACAAACACATCCGAAAAAGAAAGCTATTTTCTTTACTAGTTTCATTCTAGTCTTATATAAGGTGCTCGAGTTTTTGTCAATACGAAAACCCTACCGGCTTCAAAATGATGCTGTAGGGTTTTCTTTAAACAACCAACTAAATTTTGTTATTGCAATTCAAACGAAACAGAAATGTAATAATCTCTAGTTTCTTTTGTATTACCGTAGTACATCGATTCAGATATTTTCTTGGTATTGGTATCACTTATCTCAATGGCTTTACCAACTGTTCTTCCAATTTTAGAGGCAAGTGCCATAGCCTTGTTTTTTGCATTTTTAAAAGCTGCTTCCCCATATTCTGCTATTTGAGCATCGGTTAATTCCGCATCAAGCATGGTATCAGAACGTGTAACACCAATAGATTTAACTGATAGGAACTTTTGCATTTCATCTAAAGAATTCGTTTTAAATACCAGAATTGTTCCTTCCTTCTCATACCCTAAAAGCGCATAATGTAGAGTGTCTTCAGTTAAGCGATCACTACTTATGCCAGCTTTGGCTAATTTATCAAGGTAACCAGATTTAACTTCCTGCATACTCATTGTTTGCGCATCATAGTATACATTATTCAAACTGACGATCATTTTACTTGAATATTCAGGTGCAATGCTATATGCATGCATACCGTTGACAGTTATACTGTTGTCTTTCGTTTGTGCCATTGTACTCATTGTTATAAGAAACACTGTTAAAATTGTTGCTAATTTTTTCATTTGTAAATTTTTAGTTGTTTTTAAATTACTTTAAGTTGGTTTAATTGATATTAGATTTAATAGTTAACATATAAATTAACGATTTATTTTAGATTTACGCCACTGTCCACATAAATGAGGCTACAATCATCCAAATACCAACAATTATACCGATGATACCTAATTTACCTTGTTTAGGGGCTATTTTTGCCCTTAGTTCTTCAGCCTTGGCCTTGGCAGCCTCATTCTTAGATAAAAATAATTTATTGATTAAACCCGAACCTAGCATGAACCCTAATATTGCTGATACAATATTTCCTGCCAATAAAGTTACCCACCAAATTGGTGCAATGCTAAGCCAATTCAGGTTTAAGACGGCCGTAATCACGCCCCAAACACCCCAAAAGCAAAAGACGAGTCCAATCCATCCTTGGTAAGGTTCAACTTTTTCTAGCAATTCTTTAGCGTTTGGTTTTTTAGACAGTATCAATGAAGGTACTGCGATAATGCTCAGTAAGATTAATGTAATTCCCCAGATCATAATTTTTGTTTTTAAGGTTATTAATTGGGTTTGTATTTCTTCGATACAAAGTTGCAGCAATCTTGAGTCCATTTTCACCCTTTAGTTAGTGAAAATATACTCCCTGAAAAAGGGGTATGGGTTTTACAAAGTTTCATTTTACCTTATATTTACCGATACAGATTATATTAACGCTTAGATTCAATAAGAAATTCAATTGATTACAAAATCCACCATAGACCAAGTATATGAGACCGCCCGATTAGAGGAGGTCATAGGAGATTTTGTGCAGTTGAAAAAATCAGGATCCAACTTCAAAGGGCTAAGCCCGTTTTCTGATGAGCGTACCCCCAGCTTTATGGTGTCCCCAGTAAAACAAATATGGAAGGATTTTAGTAGTGGTAAAGGTGGAAATGTGGTTGCGTTTTTGATGGAGCATGAACATTTCACCTACCCTGAAGCTATAAAATACCTTGCTAAGAAATACAATATTGAGGTTGAGGAAACCGAACGTACCGATGAGGAAAAACAAGAGGCTAATGAGCGCGAAAGTATGTATTTGGTTTCTGAATATGCGCAGAAATATTTTTCAAATGTTCTATGGGAAAGTGAATTGGGTAAAGCAATCGGACTCAGCTATTTCAAAGAAAGAGGTTTTACTGATGAAACGATAAAAAAGTTTCATTTAGGGTATTGTCTTGACCAATGGGATGGATTTACCACTGCTGCCCTTGAAGATGGATATAAGTTAAATTACCTCGAAAAAACGGGACTTACAATAGTCAAAGAAGATATTTCGGACCCTGCGAATTCAAAAAAATTCGATAGGTTTAAGGCGCGTGTTATGTTTCCTATTCATTCTATGAGTGGAAGAGTTCTAGGTTTTGGCGGACGGATTTTAACAAATGATAAGAAAGCGGCCAAATATCTGAATTCCCCCGAAAGTGATATATATCATAAAAGCAAAGTGCTCTATGGAATCTATTATGCCAAACAAGCAATTGCCAAAGAAGATAATTGTTACCTGGTCGAAGGGTATACCGATGTTATTCAATTTTACCAAAGAGGATTACAAAATGTAGTTGCCTCAAGTGGAACTGCCTTAACACCAGAGCAGATTCGTTTAGTAAATCGCTTGACCAAGAATATCACGGTACTTTTTGATGGAGATGCAGCAGGTTTACGAGCTTCCCTCCGCGGAATCGATTTGATATTAGAACAGGGCATGAACGTAAAGGTTTGTACTTTTCCTGAAGGCGAAGACCCAGATAGCTTTTCGAAGAACAATGATTTAGAGGAAGTTCAAGAATACCTCAATAGTAATTCTAAAGATTTCATACAGTTTAAGGCGAATCTTTTAGCGCAAGAAGCAGCTGATGACCCTATCAAACGTGCCGATACCGTTCGTGATATCGTAAAGAGTATTGCCAAGATTCCTGATGCCATTAAACGAGAAATATATATTCAGGAATGTGCGAACATTATGAATGTTTCGGAGGGCGTACTCTTTAGTAC
>CAZKQM010000129.1:0-5043 GCA_964554895.1 uncultured Maribacter sp.
TTTCTTTTTCTAATTTGTTAAAATTCTTTATCTGATGTACGAAGTAAGACCAAACTACGGACTTTGTTTTGTAATAATTTAAGATAAAATTAGCCTTTTCTCTTTTCTTAAATATTTTTCTAAAATGTCTATAAAAGCTAAAATGAGCTCTTAGAATAGCAAGGCTATGTCTTGGTTTCAATTGAAAGAGAAATCGAACGGCAGCAACCCCATCAAGTACTAAGCGCATAAATAATACAGAAAACGCTTTTGATTGAGGTAGGTTTTTAATAATGGAGTATAATGAATTTCGAAAGTTTAAAAATGTTTTTCTGGGGTTCATATTATTCAAGGTAGAACCACCCAAATGAAATACCTTTGAGGCACCAACATAATACACTTTGTATCCGTTATTTTGAGCGCGCCAGCATAAATCAACCTCTTCTTGATGTGCAAAATAATCATCATCAAACCCCCCTAAGGTTGCAAAAACGTCACTTTTTATAAACATACAGGCGCCTGTTGCCCAAAAAACCTCAAGCGTGTCATTGTATTGCCCTTCATCTTTTTCTAAAGATTGAAAAATGCGTCCACGACAAAAAGGATATCCTAATTTATCAATAAAACCACCTGCAGCACCAGCGTATTCAAAGTGACTCTTGTTTTTCAAATCTAAAATTTTGGGTTGAATGATTGAAGCATTCTCTATCGTTTTAAAAGCCTCAACAATTGGCGTTAACCAATCTTCTGTTACTTCAACATCAGAATTTAAAAGACAAAAAACATCCGCCTGAACTTCATTTAAGGCCTCATTATAGCCGCCAGCAAAACCGGCATTGGTTTTATTTTGTATGATTTTTATGGATGGATATGTCTGTTCAACATAGGCAACAGAATCATCTGTAGAAGCATTGTCTGCAACGTAGATATCAGCCAGCTGAGAATATTTTAGTACAGAAGGAAGGTAACTTTCTAAAAGCTCCTTTCCATTCCAATTTAATATGACTACGGCTACTCGCAATACGCTGACAAATTAACGGCTAAAATCAGGAATATCTTTGAGAAAAGTATACTTTTCTTCATCCAAATTCATTTTGCAAAAAAAATGTTCCAAACCATTTGTGACCATCAAATATGATGCCTCTAGTTGAAGATTATAGCGTGCGATTTGATCAAAGGTCTTTTGATCTATTTTAATTTCAGGTGCTTTACACTCAACCAACAAATGAATAGCCCCTTTAGAATTATAAATAACAATATCGTATCTTTTTTTTAAGGCATTGATTGTTAGCTGTTTCTCTACATTAATTAAGCTTTTAGGATAATTTTTAGTTTCAATAAGAAAATGCAAAACATGTTGACGTACCCATTCTTCGGGTTGTAAATCGACAAATTTTTTACGAATCAAATCAAAAATACGCACTTTATTTTCGCTATTTTTGAGTCGAAACTGATACGCCGGAAAGTTAAGTTTTCTCACGCTACAAATGTGATGATTTTTTTAAAATGAAAGAAGTAAATTCTATACTCAATGATATTAAAAATGGTGCCGTCAAGCCCATTTACCTGTTATGTGGTGAAGAGCCCTATTACATTGATATGATTTCAAAATTCATTGAAGAAAATGTTTTAGCTGAAGAGGAGCGAGGTTTCAATCAAATGATATTGTACGGTAAAGATGTTAGCGTAGATGAAATAGTTAGCAATGCTAAACGCTTTCCAATGATGGCTGAGAAACAAGTGATTATCGTAAGAGAAGCACAAAATTTATCTCGTAGTATTGATAAGCTTTTACCCTATGTCTGTAACCCGCAACCTAGTACAGTGCTGGTTTTGTGCTACAAGTATAATAAGTTTGATAAGCGTAAAAAGGTATATAAAGAAATTGGTAAAAACGGACTTTGTTTTGAGAGTAAAAAACTTTACGATAATCAAGTCGCCGGATGGATAAAAACCACAGTTGAAAGCAGAGGTTACAAAATAAGTTATAAAGCTACTGTTTTGTTAGCTGAATTTTTAGGAACAGATTTGAGCAAGATAATTAATGAGCTCGATAAGCTTCAATTTGTAATTTCGAAGAATAAAGAAATTACTGCCCAAGACATAGAACAAAATATTGGCATCAGTAAAGACTTCAATAATTTTGAGCTTAAGAAAGCACTGAGCGAAGGTAATATGGCAAAGGTTACCCATATTCTTAATTATTTTGGTCAAAACCCGAAAGACAATCCTTTTGTACTTACTATTGGGCAACTTTATACCTTTTTTAATAAAGTTTTAAAGTATCACGGTATGCATGATAAAAACCCAAGAGCCGTGGCCAGTGAATTGGGGGTAAATCCGTTCTTTGTATCTGAATATACTAATGCGGCTCAAAATTACTCCATGAAAAAAGTAAGCCAAATAATTTCAGAGCTTCGAATACTTGATTTAAAAGGTAAAGGCGTTGGTTCGCAAAATATTTCGCAAATAGATTTACTAAAAGAACTTCTTGTAAAAGTAAGCTAGTTATTTTTTATCAATACTGAATTTACCTGCCCCTAGGAGTGCAATGATTATGAAAAACACCAAGTAAAGTAGAGCTTTTTCTTGCTTACCGAAGGGGTCTGAACCATGCACAATAAAGGCGGCAACGGCCATAGTTATTGCTGCTGGTATAGCGGCCCACTTTGTTTTAAAACCAATAATCAATAGAATGGGACAAATAACCTCACCAATAACAGCTAAAAATAAAGAGGGTGCAGCTCCAATTCCTAAAGGATCACCAAATTCGAAATTACCGGCAATTAATTTTTGAAATTTCGGGATGCCATGAGAAAGCATCATTACGGATGGAATAATTCTTAGTAAAGCCAGCCCGATGTTTTTGAGTAGGGAACTATCTTTCATTTAGTTTGAGTTGTTGGTTACTCGTAAAGTTAAAAAATATTTTATTAAAAGTTTTTAAAATCGGCAATCTCAGCAGCTATTGCGTTAATCAATGTATCTGCATTTACTAAAGAAAAATGCATTGGAGGCTTGATTTTCAATACGTTATTATGTGGGCCATCAGTACCAATTAAAATAAAATTTTCACGAAGATTATTCTTTATCAGGGATGCTAATGCGGGGTTTGGCTTACCTTCTTTGTTTATTATTTCAACTCCTAAAAAAAGTCCGCGACCTCTTACATCGCCAATTTCAGGATACTTTTTTTGCAAATTCTTTAGTCCTTTGATAAGGTAATTACCTACTTTATCAGCATGTTCTTGTAAATTTTCTTCTTTAATTATTTCTAAAACAGCTTTACCAATGGCGCAAGAAACAGGGTTACCACCAAAGGAGCTAAAAAATTCGAGTCCATTATCAAAACTTTCAGCAATTTCAGTTGTAGTCACAACTGCACCAATTGGGTGACCATTACCCATTGGTTTGCCGATTATTACAATGTCGGGTATGACCTCATGTTGTTGAAAACCCCAGAAGTGGCTTCCTAATCTTCCAAAACCAACTTGTACTTCATCACTGATGCATACACCGCCTTGGCCTCTTATCTTCGGATAAATTGCTTTTAAATATCCATCAGTTAATGGCACTTGACCACCACATCCAACTATAGGTTCAGCAATAAAAGCAGCTATTTCATTATTATTTTCTTCAATGTCTTTGGCGGTGCGTTGAGCATAATGATGTGTAGCCTCACTTTCAGAATCGAAACCCGAGCCATAAATCTTTGGCATTTCAGTTTCAATAATTTGGTTCTGTTTACCAGGACCACCCTTTTGATTGTATTTATAGGCGCTTATCTCAATACCCAATTTTGTATTGCCATGATAACCATTATTCAGAACCATAAGCTTTTTCTTTTTGGTATAGGTCATGGCAATTCTGATGGACAAATCACTTGCTGCGCTTCCTGAGTTTACCAGAAAAATTTTATTTAGCTGACTAGGAAACTTAGATAGAAGCAAATTGCTATACTCTTGTAATTCGTCATAAATATATCTTGTGTTTGTATTCAATCTCGCCAAAGTTGTAGATGCTGTTTGGGTTATCTTCGGATGGCTATGACCAACCAACATAATATTATTATAGGCATCTAAAAAAGTATTTCCTGATTGGTCATACATATATTGAAAAGCAGATTTACGCATGTAAATCGGATTTTCATAACTAACAGAAAAAGAATTACTTATATTTTTTAATCTATCTTCTAACTTTAAATCTATTGATGCGGGCTGAAAGATCTCAAATCCTGAAGCTTTCTTAAATTCATTCGTAACTTTAATCGGATTTATAGTAAGCCATTTATATAACAAATTCCAAGCAGGCTTTTCACTAATTGTAATATAATCAGAATCAGGTTTTAAGGTTTTGGAATAAGCAGAATTACACACACTTGTACACAATCGAGCTGCAATTAAATAGTATAAAATCTCAATCTCTTTTGATTCAAGTGGATATTTTTTATGATACGCTTTTAGCATTTTTGTGGCAATCGCTAATGGATCGTCTTTATGCATCATTACGTAAGTTAAAGCTATAGCAAGCTCATTAATTACCCATGAATAGCACATATCGCCAAAGTCTATAATTCCAGAAACTTTTTGATTTTTAGTTAATACATTCCAATCATTGGCGTCATTATGAATAATACCTTTTCGTAGTTCATATTGATAGGGAATTACATTTTCATCAAATTGCAGAAAAAAGTAGTTGACGAGGCTTCTGTCTTTTGGGTTGCTAATGTAGTCTAGAAGTTTATAGTTTAATTTGAAATGTTTTAAATCCCAAGCTGTTTCTTTTACCCTAATGGCAGTTGAGTACTGGGCTGTTATAGTTGTATTTAGTTCTGCCAAAAATGTGCCAAATGAATCGAGTAAAGAATCATTATGATGTACGTTCGCTAAAAATTGACCTTCTACATAGGTCAATAAGCGAAACATCTGGTCCTCACAAACAACTATATTTTCGCCTAAGTTGGAAGTTATAACTCTTGAAACATCATATTTTAATTCGTTATTGGCTTGAGTTAATATTTTATTCTCCGCTTCAAGTAAGTCGAATTCCTGCCTTGAAAAATTA
>CAZKQM010000130.1:0-4973 GCA_964554895.1 uncultured Maribacter sp.
CAATAAAAAATTATTATAAAACATCAAATTCATAAAACCTACTATGAATTTACAGTTGACGGGAAATTGATTAAGAATAATAGTATAAAACCTGCTACCTTTACAAAAACACCAACCCATGGACTTAAATCTAGCAGTACTAATTGACGGTGATAATATACCCTCGGCCTATGTAAAGGAAATGATGGAAGAAATTGCCAAATACGGTAACCCCACCATCAAGCGAATTTATGGAGATTGGACGAACCCGCGTCTAAACAAATGGAAAACCGTTCTGTTAGAAAATGCTATTACACCCATTCAACAATATGGGTATACCCAAGGTAAAAATGCAACTGACTCTGCAATGATTATTGATGCTATGGATATTCTTTATTCGGGTAAGGTCAATGGTTTCTGTTTGGTGAGTAGCGATAGTGATTTTACAAGATTAGCGACCCGATTGCGTGAAGCGGGAATGCAAGTCTTTGGAATTGGTGAAAAGAAAACTCCTAATCCTTTTATTGTAGCCTGTGATAAGTTCATCTATATTGAAATTTTGAAAAACCAATCGCAAGATGATACATCGGATGACAAAGAAAAATCGAAAGAAAGAGCAACCTTTGATAAAATTACGTCGAAGCAATTGCGCTTGATTGCTACTACAATAAGTGACTTGGCAGATGATGATGGCTGGGCTTTTTTAGGTGATGTAGGCAGTTTGTTGCAAAAGAAACAACCTAATTTCGATTCACGTAATTATGGTTTTCAAAAACTCACACCGCTCTTTCAATCCATCAATGCGATTGAAGTAGAACGCCGTCAAGATTCGCGGGGTCATAAAAAATTGGTTTATGTAAAGATGAAAGAGAAAAAACATGCTAAGTCTAGAAAGTGATTTATAGGTCTTCTAATTTCAAAATTGCTTTTTGGCATTGATTTTGTAATCCAAGGTAAGCGACGGTAAAGGTCAACTTTAAAAACTAAACTAGAAAGTTGCGCTTTTACTATCCAATAAAATAATTCTTTACATTTACAAAGAGATAGACTAGAACCATTAAAACAACAAACATGAAAAATTCTATAAAAAAAATAGCGGGCTTTTTACTAATGGCTTTTGCACTTATTAGTATGCCGCATGAAATTTTGGCGAATTCAGAAAACAATGACAATGCAATCGTAGTGAAGGATGATTTAATCGGCGGATGGGATTATACTGTTGCAGGCGCTCCTGAAGGTTATGATAAAGGTTTTTTATTGATTGTAAAGCAAGGAGACATTTATAGAGCGCAAGTACAGCTTGGTTCAGGCGCTGTTAACGGCGAAAATGTCGTAGTAAAAGGCAACAAAATAACATTTACGGTAAACGTTGAAGGTGAAACTGTATCGGTATCTTTAGAGGCAAAGGGAAGTAAAATATCAGGCACGAGCACATCGCCAAGTAATGGAACAATGAATATTACAGGAGTTAAGAGTATTTCTCCACAGTAGAAATTTAGTGGCTTGGTTTAGCCTTGAAAACTTACTAAATGTCATTTGAGCAAATGAGCTTAAATGACATTTTTTTTTAAGACAAGGCATTTGATTAGAGGTCTTCATTTTCTTATTTTTGAGCGATTCAATATCTACTACACGTGAAAAAATTAATTGTACTTATCAGCATTATCCTGTTTACAAATTGTGAGTATTTAAAGGAAGAAGTTGATATGGTTGTCATCAATGCCAATATCTATACGGTAGATGAAAACTTTGCTAAAGCTGAAGCATTTGCTGTTCATAATGGAAAATTTATTGCCGTAGGAACTTCTGAAGAAATACGAAAAACGTATACGGCAAAGCAAATTGTTGATGCTGATGGTAGAACCATTACCCCAGGGCTAATAGATGCCCACTGTCATTTCTATAGACTAGGTCTCAAAGAACAGGTGGTTGATCTCACAGGAACGAAAAGTTTTGAAGAAGTTCTAGAGCGTGTTCAGCAATTTCAACACAAACATCAAAAAGATTTCATTATAGGTGGCGGATGGGATCAAAATGATTGGGAGATTAAAGAGTTTCCAGTTAAGACAAAATTAGATGAAATGTTTCCTGATACGCCCGTAGCCTTAGAACGAGTCGACGGTCATGCTTATTTGGTCAATCAAAAAGCTCTTGATATGGCAGGAATAAAATGGGATACCAAAGTACAAGGAGGTGAAATTGTAAAAAAATGGACCGATGGTTATTCAGGTATTACCGGGGTATTAATTGATAACCCAATGCAGTTAATTGATGCCGTTATACCTGAACCTTCTTTGAATGAGAAAGTCAGCGCTTTGAAAGATGCCGAAAGAACCTGCCTGAATTTGGGACTCACAACCGTCAATGATGCCGGTTTAAATCGAGAAACAATTGAATTAATTGATAGCCTTCATCAAGTCAATGAATTGGCCATTCGCGTTTATGCTATGGTTAGTAACACCCAAGAAGATGTAGCTTATTATCTCAAGAACGGAATTGTGAAAACGGATCAATTAAATGTGAGATCAATAAAAGTATATGGTGATGGGGCTTTGGGTTCTAGAGGGGCAGCCTTAAAAGAAGCTTATTCCGATCAACCCAATCATTTTGGAGCTATGATTACTTCGGTTGATGATATCAATACTCTTGCTGAGCAAATTGCTAACTCTGATTTTCAAATGAATACGCATGCCATTGGTGATTCGGCGAATGCGGTAGTTCTTAGAACTTATGAAAAAGTGTTGCGAGGTAAATCAGATAGAAGATGGAAAATAGAACACGCTCAAGTTGTATCAACCAATGATTTTAATCATTTTGAGAATGGTATTATACCTTCAATTCAGCCTACACATGCGACCAGCGATATGTATTGGGCTAAAGATCGCTTAGGAGAAGAAAGAGAAAAAGGAGCGTATGCCTATAAGACACTGTTAGGCAAATCAGGTAAAGTAGTACTTGGTACTGATTTTCCGGTTGAAAAAGTGAGTCCGTTTTTAACTTTTTACGCCGCTGTAGCAAGACAAGATTTAGAAGGATACCCTGAAGGTGGCTATCTAAGTGATCAAGCCTTAACGCGTGAAGAGACGTTACGCGGAATGACCATTTGGGCAGCTTATTCTAATTTTGAAGAAGATGAAAAAGGCAGTATAGAAGTAGGTAAATTTGCTGATTTTGTTATTTATGATAAGGATTTAATGGCAGTGCCAACACATGAAATACCAAATATACAGGCAGAATTAACCTATATTGATGGTATAGTTTATTAAAATACTTGAAGTTGCGATTTGTCAATTATAACTTTGATAGCCATTTATTAATTCTAAGACTACATCTAAATTAGCGAGGCTGCTCTCGTTTTTTTTCTTTCTAAATTTTGGAGATTTTTGTCGGTTAGTTTCAATTTCACGAATTTCTTTTTTAGTAACCTGCTTAAAGAGCATCGACCATTTGGCGAATTTTCTTTTAAGAATAGTGCCCTTATCTAAAACTACAAGTGAACGATGTCTTTTATCGCGTAATATTTCTTCATATAACATGATAATGGTGGTTCTATCTCCTTCTAAATATTGAATGAATTCTTCATTTTTTCTAATGAGTAAGCCTGTTATATCCAGTTTGGAGTTTTTTTTTGATGCAGCATTAGCCAAATTTTCTAGGTCTGAAATAGACATTTTGTGGGCTTCAGTGCTTTTATAAATAAGATAGAAGAGCGACGTCAAAATTGATGATTTATCATTTCAAACTTATAAAAGTGCGTATTTTACTACAAAAATGAAGTTTACACAACAAAAACATAATACTGTAAGAAAATACATATTTCTTTGTAATCAACTTATTTAACCTAAAATAGAAGTAATGAAGACAAAACAGAGTATTTCAAAAGCTGATTTAAAATTATTGGTAGATATCAGTTGCATGAATAAAGCAGAAATGCCAATATTCGAGCAATTTCATAAAATGATTATCGCACTTACCTATGAAGCAACAGATATTGAAATTGACTATAAAAGAAAAAGAATACACTTAAACATTGCTGGAGAGGAGAAAAAAGGAGATTATTTGTATCAATATGATGATTTAACGATTTATAGAATGTCAGTTAATTTAAGCTTCAAAGACTTTAGTTCCTTTTTGAAGAATTGTATCAGAGATACAGAAACTATTTTAAACCAGTATTCGTGTTTAAAAAACTCTTTTTTCAAGGGGCGTATATCTAGCTTTAAAAGCTCAATGGTTTTAGAAGAGTTTTAGTTTTTTTATAAAAAAAACCGAAGCCCTTAGACCTCGGTTCATGAATTTTAATTCTTAATGACTTACATCATAATGGGTACGGCAACTCGAATAGTTCCCCAAGCCATTATCATGTGAGCTCCACCTTCAACTTCCTTAAAAAGAATTGAAAAATCTTCAACGGATGTTTCATCACTTTCAGAAGTTACCTTAACTCTGGCTACATCAGCAGATTCATCATAGGTATAAGCACCCCATTGATTAAGCTTGCTATTCAAAATTACGGTCCATTCACTTTCTCCCGGAATGGTAAATAAAGAATAGGTTCCCGCCTTAATTGCTCCCCCTCCAAACTTTACATCTTTGTAAAAAGTTATTTCAGCTGATTCATTAGCACCTGTTCTCCATACGGGTCCGCCTTTAGTCATCAACTCCATAGCATCTCTATCTTTCAACTTTGGTCTGCTGTAGGTAACTTTAACTGCTTTATCTGCTACTTTATAGCTAGACGGAAACGAAGAAGCGTCCATTGGGCTTTTATCTAATCCTGGAATTTTCTGTGCATTGGCTTCTACTGAGAATACTAATGCGAATGCCATTAAGGCAATGGTAAGTACATTTTTCATGAGTGTTTTATTTAATAGTGTTACATTTTATTTTATATGATGTCGTAAAATTAAGCAATGCTTACAGAATTATTGGTTTCTAATGAACCTTTTATCTATAAGTATAAAATTTATGTAATTATGGTAATAATAGTTTTA
>CAZKQM010000131.1:0-4916 GCA_964554895.1 uncultured Maribacter sp.
TCGCAGTTTCTTTATTCGCTGTTTCTTGTAGCGTTAAAGGTGAAATCGAGGATATCGTAGAAGAGTTAGAAGAGACTACAGAAACTGCTGTTACTGAGTAATTAGCATTTTCTTCAAGTATAAAAAAACCCGAGCAATTGCTCGGGTTTTTTTGTGTCTTTGATTTAAAAACTAGTTTACAATCAAAGTATTATCTGTTGCTGTAGGATTCATAGGGCAGAAATATACATACTCTCCTTTGGCCAATTTTGTTGGTTTTGAGGTTTGTCTTTTTCCTGTTCCAACAACTTCAGTAACATAAGCCGTTTGAATATGGTTTTCAGGTTTGCTTATATCTTTTCCTTTCTCTACCAAAACGAATCCTACATCATGACCTACGGCATTATTTGCAATTTCGAAAACATAGGTGCCTTCTGAAACGGTAATTTGCTTTTGAGTAAACTCACCAGGAGTCTGCTCTAAAGAAATTGTGCTTACTGTTTCTTTCATCATTTTGTCTTCCTTCATCATCTTATCTTCCTTCATCATTTTGTCTTGAGCCTGCATTGAAAATGCTACTCCGAATACTAGTGCTACTACCGCGATTACTTTTTTCATAATTAAATTAAATTTTACTTATTGTTATTATTATTTGTTTTAACTGTGCTTAAACGGACAGTCTACGTTTTATTTTTGTTATGCCCCAACTAAATTCAAAGCTGGTACTGCTGGAAAATCAACAGGTACGTCTGTAGTTTTATGTAGGTAATTAGATATTGTTTTATCACCAACCAACACAATGGTATCTATTAAGTTTTCTTTGGTCCAACCTTCATTTAAAAAATTAGAAACTACTGTTTCGCTAGCAGCACCCCTATTCTCAGTTATATTTTTTGCTAAACCAGCAAGCGCATTCAATTTTGTATCAAATGATGCTTGGCCACCGCGCAACTCTAATATTTGCTCATCTGTAAAACCGTTCATTTTTCCGATAGCGGTATGTGCAGCAAGACAGTATTGACAGCTATTGACCTCACTAACCGCAAGATTTATCACTTCTTTTTGCTTTGCGTTTAATGAAGTTTTCGCATTGCTTAAATTGAGATAATTCTGTAAAGCATTTTCTGAATGCGCATAGGTTGCATATAGGTTTGGAACAAATCCTAAAGCATTTTCTAAATTGTCAAAAATTGCTTGATTATTAGCGCTTACTTCTTCTCTTTTTGGTACATTAAATGTGCTCATATTTTTTCTGTTTTTATATTATTTAGATGTTTTAAAAGGAAATAAATGGTTTCTCTGCATCACAATAAAAATCGTGGTGATGTTTTTGATCACAATGCACTTTGGCATTTATTTGTTTTGTATTGGATTTTTTCGACTGACGAAAAATCTCAATCAAGTTGAAAAGTGATTTTATTTGTGCTTTCATCTTCTTTCGTTTTTAAATTACAAGGCAAAGATGCAACACAAAAGAGGGTAGATGTTATTATCAATTACCCGAGAGCTTGTAGAAATTTCCCGTCAGGCCGAAATGATTTTGTTTTCTCGGTATTTCGTAGGTGATTGGTCAGTCATTTTCTTGAAAAAACGGCTAAAATGAGCGGGGTCATTAAAACCAAGTTCGTAGGCTATTTCTTGATTTTGTTTATCTGTAAAACGTATAAGACGTTTCGCTTCTAACGCCAAACGTTCCAATATAATTTGTTGAGGTGACTTTTGATTGTAAAGTCCAAATAGGTTGGACAATGTCTTCGGGCTTTTAAAAAGCAAATCTGCGTAATCACTTACTTTTCGTTTAGTTCTATAATGAGTATCTACTAAAACGTTGAACTTACGAATCACATCAATCTGTTCGTTATCTAGTTTTTTAACTATCAATTGTTCTTTTGCCAATCTTGTGCAAATAATGATCAAACGCTTTAAAAGCATTTGAAGCATATCACCTTGTATTTTATCTGGCGTTGCAAACTCGTCAACAAAAACCTCATAAAGGGTTTCAAACTTTCTTTTTTGTACATCAGGAATTGTTACAATAGGCAAGTCTTGTGTGCCAAAAAATAGGATTCCGTTGCAAGAAACTTCACTATCATGATCTGAAATACAATAGAACTCTCTATTAAACAAAAAAGCGGTCAAAGGTTCATCAGTGCATTCGTATGATATATGTTGCAAATAGGTAGTTGTCATCACCTGATCGGGTAGAAGCTGAATATTTAATCCGTCAACTTCAACCTCAATTGGGGTGTCATTCCTATTCCATAAAATAGTAATGTTACCTGCATTGCTTGAAAAACGATTTTCGTTTTTTTTAATATCATTTGTAAAAGCGAACAAGGAACCTATCTTAGGGTCGTGAAATTCAAATTTCATATCTATCACTGTATTGCGTCTAATTGCAATGAGTTAGTCCATTTTTTTGTTTATCCTTACTAAGTCAAAACACTTGAAAAAACAGTCATATGTTAAACAAGACTGTTAATCATTGCATTAAACTTTAAAGCAATCAAGGCTTTTCATAATTTTAACATGAATCGTAAGGGCTAAGTAAAGAACGCTCTTCAAAATGATAAACAGATTTTATTCTAATTAAAGCTTTGATTTATTATGCAAGAAATTAAAAACTACGACCTTGCCGCTAAAAAATTTTTTACTACTCAAGAAATTAAAAACCTACCCGTGTCCGCATGGGATTTTTACGCAATATTTTTTGACAAAGTTTGTAAAACAGGCAATGATATTTTCTTGTTGAAAAATTTGGCAAAAAATAACAAATGGTCATATATCGAAAATTTTAATGATGAATTGTTCTTGAAAGAGCATGTGGTTGTGGTAACCGACACTAAATTAAGAATCGTTCATGCAACTCAGAATATGATTCAAATGAATGGTTATAGTCCTAATGAAGTAATTGGCAGGATTCCAAAAATGTTTCAAGGTGACGAAACCTGTGAAGAAACCTCTAAAAGTATTGGTCTTGCCATCAAAAACAAAAAACCCTTCGAAGCTATTATTCTCAATTACAGAAAAGACGGAAGCACGTATAAATGCTGGATTAAGGGTGAACCTATATTAAACAACTCTGGTGAAGTGGTAAACTTCATTGCCTATGAAAAAGAGGTGGCCTAATTTGAGCAATAGGTTTAAGTGAAAAGAGCCTATCAGTTATTCTGATAGGCTCTTTTGTATTATTTCATATTAATTTAAATCTTAAAAATTACAGGTTTCGATTTCAGTAACTCTTAAAGTATTCACCATCCCCTTGTCTTTGATAGGCATAGCTGCTAAACTAATTAACATATCTCCCACATCAAGAAATCCTTTTTTACAAGCTATTTGATTCACATCTTCAATAGTTTCATCAGTTGAAACATACTTATCATAATAGAATGCTTTTACACCCCATAAAAGATTTAGTTGGGTCAGTATTCTTTTATTTGAAGTAAAAACCAAAATATGCGCACTTGGTCGCCAAGCTGATATTTGAAAAGCAGTATACCCACTATTTGTCAATGTAGAAATTGCTTTTGCTTTTATTTCATTCGCCATGGTCGCAGCGTGATAACAAACTGATTTTGTAATATATCTATTAGTACGAATATGCGGAGGGTCATGAGGTACATTAATTAACTCTGAACTTTCAACACTTTCTAAAATGCTTGCCATTTTCTCGATTACCTGCACCGGATAATTACCAACTGAAGTTTCTCCAGACAACATAACGGCATCTGCACCGTCCATTACAGAATTGGCGACATCGTTTACCTCAGCTCTAGTTGGTGTTAGACTAGTAATCATTGTTTCCATCATCTGAGTGGCGATGATTACAGGAATTCGCGCTTTTTTAGCCCGCAGTACAAGTTGCTTTTGAATTAGTGGAACTTCATGTGCCGGCACTTCGACTCCTAAATCACCTCGAGCAACCATAAGTCCGTCACAGTAGGCAACAATTTTATCAATATTCTCAACGGCTTCGGGTTTCTCTATTTTCGCAATAATCGGAATTTTATGTTCTGAATGTTCTTTAATAATATTCTGAAGATCAATTAAATCTTGACTAAATCGAACAAATGAGAGGGCAATCCAATCAACATCCAAAGAAATTGCAAAAATGGCATCCTTTACATCTTTCTCAGTCAATGCAGGTAATGAAATGTTAGTATTAGGTAAGTTCACCCCTTTCTTAGACTTTAAAGGACCACCTTGGATTACTTTTGCTTTAACTTCATCTTTTCCATTCGTCGAAACTACTTCGAACATCAATTTCCCATCATCCAATAAAATACGTTCTCCTGTCTTTACATCTTGTGGAAAGTTTTTATAGTTCATATAAACCTTCTCTGCTGTTCCTTCAAAAGGTTCGCCTGTCACAAAGGTTAATTCATCGCCAGGAGCTACTACAACTTCGCCAGCCATGACTCCTACTCTAAGTTTTGGGCCCTGTAAATCGGCAAGGATAGAAGTATAAACTTGAATCTCGTCATTGAGCTCGCGAATCATTTTTATTCGGGCTTTTACATCTTCATAATCTGCATGTGAAAAATTAATTCGAAAGACATCGACACCCGCCAACATCATATTTTTCAACACTTCTCGCTTGCTTGTTGCTGGCCCTAAAGTTGCTACTATCTTGGTTTTCTTTTTATTCGGCATTCTTAAAAAATTAAGTTGTTCTTAGATTTCAGATTGTCAACTTCTAAAATGTAAGCGGTTATTATTTTGGGCACGGCTAGTAATTGCTTTACCGTACGCTCTTCTAAATCATTATCATCATGTTCCATTTTTAAAAGATAATCTGCATCTTTATATTCTGGCACCAAATTATGCTTAGTATATGAAGGTTCGTTCGCAAATAAATCACTTCCATCCAAACGTACTTCTTGTGTGCTGTTATTAGCAATAAGTGTCCAATAACTATCGTTTTGCTCATCCCACCA
>CAZKQM010000132.1:0-4882 GCA_964554895.1 uncultured Maribacter sp.
TTACAAGACAAAGGGTTCGGCCCGAAATGAATATCAAAACAACCGAAGTAAATCCGAATGGCAATGGCCAAGAGGTTGAAGCTCCTATAGTTTTGATTGACAAGATTAATGCCGACCTAGAACGCCTTTTAAAAGGGCCTAAAGCAAATAACGGTATTACTTTAAATATACATCCGTTTATTGCGGCCTACATTACAAAAGGCTTCCCATCAATGCGTTCCAAGTGGTTTATGGAACATAAAAAGTGGGTCAAAGTACAACCGAGAGATGCCTATACGTATCTTGAATACCGTTTTAAAGATAAAGACGGTAAAACCATTTACTAAGCCTAATGGCTATTGAAAATTTAAGCGACCTTTCGTAAAGAGGGGTCGCTTTTTTTATGCGTCATAATTGGAATTTCATACCAGTGAAGACGGGAATCTACAAGATTTTCGTATTTTCCTAAGGTAAATGAATCGATATAAAAGAATACAAGGTGAATTGTTTTTGCTTTACTCTAAAATTACCTGCGATACCAAACACGTCATGAAAGACTGTACTAGGAAAATTCAAAATCTTCTAAATCAACACGCTAAATAGGGTTAGTCCATGAATTCAACTAATGAGGTTACATTTGGTTATGCGTTCTGCAACTACTTGCAAGTTGAAAGAAGCCTTTAACCATAACTGAAACTTTAATTTAAAATCAAGATATATGAATTTAAATAAATTAAGTATTCAAGAATTTTTGTCTTTAGCTTACGTGTATCTTCTAATTTTAGGTGTTATATCTGACACCATTTTTTATAGTTTCTTCGGGTTACATGTTATCGCTCATTCTGATGTATTAGATATTCTTTTAAGTCCAATCAGTATTTTAACCGAAAACTTAATAATACCCATATTTATTATTATCGGTTGTGTTTTTATGTACTTTATAAGAGTGAAGATTAGCCCTAAAATGCATGAAAAAAACAAGAAAAAAGAATCTTATCGATTAAAGAAAAACTTTGAAAAGTTGGAACATCAATACAGCAAAAAACCAACGATTACAGAGTTTGTTCCTCTATTTGCATTAGTTGTTTTCTCAATGTTCGTTGGTCTAAGAATTGGACATGGTTTTAAATTAAAAGACCGCATGATTAATAAAGATTTCTCATATTTAGATACAATTACCTTTCAAAATAATGAAAAAGTCAATACCACAATTATCGGCCAAAATAGTCTGTATGTTTTTTATGTAGAAGAAGGAGATGATAAACTTTCAATCGCCCCTATCACTCAAAGTATTAGGTTAATCACAAAGCGGAAAGAAAACGAAACTTTCACAAAAAACAAAGTCGAATCAAATTCATCTACTATGAAGACCATTGAAAAAGATTCAACAAATAGCTTGATAAAATAATTTTCTCTTTTGTTCAAGAAAACCGAAATCTATACCCTAAAAGAAGCCACTAGAAAGCTAGAAGGGTATTGTGCCTACCAAGAACGTTGCCATAAAGAAGTCGTTCAAAAGCTTCGCGATATGAAGATGATTCCGCAAGCTATTGATGAAATTATTTCACACCTAATTCAAGAAAACTATTTAAATGAAGAGCGTTTTGCGCAAAGTTTTGCTCGTGGTAAATTCAATATCAAAAAATGGGGTAGAAATCGTATTATTAATGAGCTAAAATTTCGTGGTATTTCAAAATACAATGTAAAAACCGCTCTGAAAGAAATTGAAGATGATATTTATTTAGAAACTCTAGATAAACTGGCTAAAAAACGCCTTGCTAGTATCAAAGAAACCAACAAGCAAAAAAAAAGAAAAAAATTGGCTGATTATCTGCTCTATAGAGGTTGGGAAAGTAATTTGGTGTACAGTAAGCTTAAAGAACTGATTCCTTAAATATACCACGATTGGTGCGTTCAATCGCTTTTTTATTCTTTTTATCAATCCACTTTTGACCTTGTATTTTTCGCATCAGTATATCAAAATGACGCATCAAAAAGATGTTATACGCGGCTTCTAAAAAATTCAAGGGGTTTCTAGCTAAAGCTCTTAGACTCATTGAGAATCCTGGGGACAAATACTTCATATAATGCCAATATCCTTCGGGCATAAACAAAACCTCGCCATTCTTTAAAACCGATGTATATCCTTTTGCTTTTAGCAAAGCGGGCCATTTTTCATAATCTGGATTTGAAAAGTCGATACTCTCATGCGTAATGATAGAATAAGGTACACGATACAAATACTTGTTCTCTGATTGAGGGAAAAGAATACAGAGTTTTTCTCCCTCAAAGTGAAAATGAAAAATATTAGCAAAATCAATATCGTGATGCATAAAGGTGTGTGAATCTTTACCTCCGAAGAACAACATGGGTACACCCTTCAATAAGCGAATACCAAAATCAGGAAACGAAAAATCTTTTTGTAAAACGGGTACTTCTTTCAAGACATTCCATAGAAAAATTCGAAATTTAGTGGGTTCTCTTTTTAACAAATCGATATAGTCAGCCATCTTCATTTCGGCATGTGGTTCGTTAAAACCATCATCATGATGTACGGGGCGGTCATCATAAAGTGGCACCGTTTTATCACCAGCTACTTGCTTAATATAATCTAGGCTCCATTTGGAATGAGCTTCCCAACCACCGTCAAATTCCTCTATGATAACAGGTTTTTGTGGCTTTAGATAAAGTCGCACAAAATCCTTTTTTGAAATCGTTCTTACTCTGGGAATATCAGTTAAATGCAAAGAAAAATCTAATTGATGAACTGTAAATTTAAGAAAAAGGAAGAGTAAAATTTCTTAAAATTCTTGAAAAGAATTGCATGTAGTCATACAAAACATACATTATTTAGCAGTAGCCTTGGCCTCCTCGTTTCGTTCAATTTTATGCCCTGGTCTGCTCCATTTTGGCTTTTCACCCAAAGATTGCAATTGAGAATCTTCAGCTTCCACAGTCTTAGGTTGCGATACTTTAGTAAATGGTTTTTGCGGATTTAAACCTAAAAGTTTAAACATTTCCATATCCTCATTCACATCAGGGTTTGGTGTGGTTAACAATTTATCGCCAGCAAAAATGGAATTGGCACCAGCAAAGAAGCACATGGCTTGTCCTTCTCTACTCATTTCAGTTCTGCCCGCTGAAAGACGTACTTGTGTTTCAGGCATTGCAATACGTGTAGTTGCAACCATACGAATCATATCCCAAATAGCAATAGGTTCTATATCTTCCATAGGCGTCCCTTCCACAGCAACTAGTGCATTAATAGGCACTGACTCAGGTTGAGGGTTCAAAGAAGTCAAGGCTACCAACATTCCGGCGCGGTCTTCTAAGGCCTCCCCCATACCTATAATTCCTCCACTGCAAACTGTTACATTACTTTTTCGAACATTGTCAATAGTTTCCAAACGATCTTCAAAAGCACGGGTAGAGATTACATCTTTATAGTAATCCTCAGAAGTATCAAGATTATGGTTGTAGGCATACAAACCTGCTTCTGCCAAACGATTCGCCTGGTTTTCGGTGAGCATGCCAAGGGTACAGCAAACCTCCATATCCAATTTGTTTATCGTACGAACCATTTCAAGTACTTGGTCAAATTCTGGCCCATCTTTTACATTACGCCAAGCAGCACCCATACAAACTCTTGAACTGCCAGAAGCTTTCGCTCGTAACGCTTGAGCTTTCACATGCGAAACCGTCATCAAATCATTCCCCTCAATATCGGTATGATAACGTGCAGCCTGCGGACAATAACCACAATCTTCAGGGCAACCTCCTGTTTTTATTGACAAAAGCGTTGAAACCTGAACCGTATTCGGGTCATGATTTTCTCTATGGATGGTAGCTGCTTCGTAGAGCAACTCCATCATAGGCTTGTTATAAATATCAAGTATTTCTTGTTTTGACCAATTGTGTCGTATCTCGCTCATAATTCCATTCAATTCTTAACCAAAAATAACCTTTCTCTCTTTGAAATTGTAAAGAACAAAACTCAAAATTTCTAAAAATAAGATTCCGTGGCATTTTTAGTAACTTTAAAAGTGATTTCTGCGAAAAAAAATAACGTCACTTTTGATTATATCCTCAACCGGATTGTTATTTATTTATGCATCATTGTTCCATTACTTAACGCTTGTAACAATTCTCATGATACACCTGATATAAATATGGAAATGGAGGAAATAATTGAAGAAAGTACTTCATTAAAAGAGGTTAGTGGAAATACTTTAATTGGAGGTAATTTTGAATTCGCAGATGATTCATCTTATCTCAATATTGTTGAACAAGAGTTTAACGCCAATCAAGTTCTATTTTATGCTGGTTTTGGTGGGTGGCCTTTTAGAAACGAGTTTAATTTTTCGCTTTTTAACACTAGTGTAAACTGGCTAGTAGACCGCAATATTGAGCCCCATATTCATATGCTCTTTGGACCTAATCAGTACATGCCAGATTGGTTGAAAAATGGAACTTGGACGGCAGAAGAACTCGACCAACTTATGCAAGAACTTATTGAAAACATAATGACAACTAATGCTAATAAAGACAAGGTGGAAGTTTGGAATGTACTCAATGAACTCTTTAATGATGATGGTAGTTATCGGAGTGATGTGGTATGGAACGGCATGGGTTTAGAAAATGATTTATCGGGAATTGAAGGGGCTGAAAAAATTAATGAGCAACATCCGATTTTTATTAGAAAAGCCTTCGAATATTGTAGAACTTTTACAGATGCCAAATTAGAATACAGAGATTATCTAATTGAAAATAACAACTCAGATTTTGGCTGGGATAAAAAACACAAAGCGACTTACCAACTTTTAGCACATCTTCTAGTAACGGGCGTGCCAGTTGATGCTGTTGGTATTCAAGGGCATTACGACATAGGTAACACCGATTATAT
>CAZKQM010000133.1:0-4709 GCA_964554895.1 uncultured Maribacter sp.
AACCATGAATATTTTATTGATTGAAGACGATGCGATTGAAACCATGAAGCTGCAAAGAACCATTGCAAAGCTTCAAATGAAACATAACATCATAGAAGCTACTAATGGCGAAGAGGCCTTAGATATATTAAAAAAGGAAAATTCTATACCTGACATTATTTTATTAGATTTGAATATGCCGCGCATGAGTGGCATCGAATTTTTGAAAATTCTTAAAGCAGATGACGCTCTTAAATTTTTGCCCACCATCATACTCACAACATCTGAAAATAGAGCAGACTTGTTAGAATGCTATAAGGTGGGTGTGGCCGGATATATCATAAAACCCCTAAAATATCAGAATTACGAGCTTAAGCTTCAAAAAGTTCTAGAATATTGGAGCGTAAACGAACTGGTAAAAGCCTAACAAAAAAAGGCATTTTCACAACAAAATATAGTTCTTGCGTGTTACTTTTCTTACTTTTAAACTTATAGATTTAAGCTTATGAAAGGTATTGTATTTACAGAGTTTCTTGAAATGGTAGAATCCAAATTCGGATTAGAGACCACCGATAATATTATAGAAAATTCAAAAGTAAAGTCTGAAGGAGTGTACACTTCTGTGGGCACTTATGACTTCAATGAAATGGTTAGTTTGATTTCTGCCTTGAGCGAAGAAGTCAAAATTCCGGCAAATGATTTGATTTACACCTTTGGCTTATACTTATTCAGTAGTTTAGGTAAAGCACATCCTGAAGTTATACAGAGTTATAACTCTCCCTTGGGTCTTCTCTACGCTATCGAAGATCATATTCATGTGCATGTTAAAAAATTATATCCTGAGGCAGAGCTTCCCACCTTTAAAATATTAGAAAAAACGGACACCTCGATTTCAATGATCTATGCTTCTTCAAGAGGCTTGTATCGCTTGGCACACGGACTCATGGAAAAGTGTTTCCAACATTTCAATAGCAGCGCTACCATTAAATACGAACTACTAAAAGAAGATGGTACCGAAGTAAAATTTGATGTTACCCAAAATGGATAATAAAGAAGTTCTTCTTCTTAAAAAAGCCCTCGAGCGTCAAAAAAAAGCACGCATTCAGGCAGAGAAAATCCTAGAAGAAAAATCTAAGGAACTTTATGATGTTACCTCACATCTCAAAGAAACCAATGAACGTTTAGAAAATTTGTTAAGTGAGAAAACATCAGAGTTAGATGGTGTTTTTATCAATATTGTTGATCCATATATTGTTATGGATTTACAATTCAATATTCTCAAAATGAATACTTCGGCCAAAGAATTTTTGGGCTATGATTCAGACAACGAAAAAGTAAATCTGCAAGGCCTCGTTCATAAAGATTTTATTGAGTACACCGCAAATTCAATCAAATCATTACTCGAAGTTGGCGTCTTGAAAAACTACCGTGCTAAAATTATTATAAAAGACGGAACTGAAAAATTTATTCAAATCAACGGAAGCTTAATCCGTGACAAAGAAGGAAAGGCAATCGCAGCCCAGGGTATTGTCAGAGATATTACCCAAGAAACGGAAATTAAGGTCTTACTGGCAGAACAAAAAGAGGAGTTAGAAATTAGTAACAAAGGACTACAAGAATACGCTCATATTGTTTCTCATGATTTAAAATCGCCCTTGCGAGGTATTAGTGCCTTGGCCACTTGGCTATCTGAAGATTACAAAGATGTACTCGATGATAACGGTAAATTCAACCTACAGCAGATACAAGAGAAAATTGAGGGTATGGATGCTTTGATAAATGGTATTTTAAAATACTCAAGCATCACTAACAAAAATTCAAAAAATACTAAGGTTGATTTTAATACCGTTATAAATGAGATAATAGGTGTTATTTTCATTCCTGATCATGTGCAAATAAGGCTCAAAAACACATTACCAATCTTAAATGCGGATAAAACCAAAATTCATCAGCTTTTTCAAAATTTGATAAGTAATGCAGTAATTCATATCGAACAGGAAAAAGGGTTGGTAGAAATAAGCGCGGAAGAGCAAAAGGACTATTGGAAATTCAGTGTTTCAGATAACGGAATAGGCATTCCGAAAGCCTATCATGAAAAGATATTTAAGATTTTTCAATCGATTGGAAAAGGAGAACGCTCCACAGGAATTGGTCTTTCGATAGTCAAAAAAATTGTGGACCTCTATAAAGGAAAAATTTGGTTAGAAAGTGAAGAAGGCAAAGGAACCACCTTTTATTTCACACTAAAAAAATAAGATGCTAGACGTACCTAATTTAACATACATCAAAGAGCTTTCTGGCGAAGACAGTGCCTTTGAGCAAAAGTTCATTAGGGTGCTTAAAGATGAGTTTCCTGAAGAGATGAAAACCTATGTCGCGCATATAGAAAAACAAGTCAATCATGAGGCTGCCGCAGAAATGGTGCATAAGTTAAAGCACAAATTCAATATATTAAGTATGGAGCAAGCCTATGCCCTAGCCGTTAGTTATGAAGAAGAACTGTTAGAAGGCACAGCTGATTCACATGATATTTTCATGCAAGCCTTGCAACAAATTAAAACCTACCTTAAAACCATTTAGTTATGAACTGTATTATTATTGATGACGAAGCAGCCGCCCGAGCCATAGTCTCACAATTATGTTCTTGCGTTAATGAAGTTGATGTTATTGAAGAATTTGAAGGTGCTATTAATGCCATCAAATTTTTAAATCAACAAACTGTAGATGTGGTTTTTTTGGATATTCATATGCCCGGTTTCACTGGTTTTGATTTTGTGCAAACACTAAAAAACCCGCCAAAAATCGTTTTGACTACTTCAGACACGAATTTTGCGATTGAAGCCTATGAATATGAGGCTATTGTTGATTATTTGGTCAAACCGATAACTTTAGAACGTTTTGAAAAATCGATTCAAAAAGTAAAAAATGCCCTGGCACAGCAGCCAAAAATGACTTCTCCAGCGGATTATAATGTTGGCGAAGATTTATACATCAATATTGACCGGCGTTTAATCAAATTAAAATTCGATGAAATTCAATTGATAGAAGCCAAAGGCGATTATATTGAGGTAAAAACAGATACGGAAAGTTACCGCGTACACAATACCTTGAAAAAAATTAAGGAGAAACTACCTGAAAAGATCTTCTTGCAAATACACCGATCGTTTATCATCAATTTTACCAAGATTATTGATATTGAAGACAATAGCGTTTTGATTGATAAAAATGTGATCCCCATAAGCCGATCGAATAGACCAGAGTTAATGCGGCGATTAAATTTATTATAGCGCGAACTTGGCGTAATCTATTCATTAGTACCAACCACCTACAGCAAACTACCAGCTACCGAAACAAGGCTATTTTAGTTTACATACTGTCCTATATTTGGGGTATACTTAAAAAGATGTTTAACCTAAATCTAGTAGTATGAAAGCAAGTTTAATTTTACTCGTAACATTAAAAGGATTGGTAATGATCTTAAAGACAGTTATCTCTTCGGTAATAGTGATAACAAGCATGTCAATTGCAGGTTTGTTCTAGTATTAACTTGACCAAAAATTTAGAAAGCACCCTTTGGGGTGCTTTTTTTATAAGCTGCAAATCTAATTCAGTGGGACCAAAACCACATAACTTTTAAAAAATTCATTCGAACGACAGCAATTGACCAACCACCGAAGAACGGACTATTTCGCGCTTATTAATACGGACATTTGTCTTATAATTTAAAACCTACTTTATTATGAAACGACTTATACTTTTAATCGCAAGTTTATCCTTTATGAGTATTGGCTTTAGCCAAGAGCAAACTATGATTGCAGCAAACACTTTTTCAGACGATACCTATTACTTAGAAGAGCCAGCTACTTTTGTGACTGACAAAACTGTAAAAACTGAGTCCGCCGAAAAAGAAACGGCAATGGTATTTACCAACTATGCCCTTATTAACTTTCCTGGGCCAGCAACACAGGTAAATATTACCCTTACCAATAGCAACAAAGAGGTAGTGTATCAAAGTACTGTACAAACCTTAGCTGATGACAAATCAGTACAATTCAATATTTATGATTTGCCCAAAGGCCATTATACCTATGTGTTGATTGATGAGCAAAATGGAAAACCCTATATGGCGACTTTTCGTAAAAATTAATTTTGACAACCTTGCTTCTCAATAGAAGCAATACATATATAAAGAGACCTTACTTTCGAGTAAGGTCTTTTTTTGTTTAAAGAAAATACTTATTCATGTAGCAAAATTTCTAATAGAGGAAGAATAGTTACATATTTTGGCTTTAAAAGTTAATAGCGTACACTATTACCATTTTTGGCGGCAATTACTAGAAAATCATTTAAGATTAACTTGTTGATTCTAAAATAATACACTATTTTTGAATAGAGTCAACAAGTTAATCTTATTTATGGCGATAAAATTTTCTAAAGAACAAGTAATTGATAGACTAAAGTTTGAAAACCCTTGGTGGCAAACTAATAAAATAGATGAATTTTATAGCAAGATGAAAAGACGGGAATATTTTCGCCTTCTATTCCCTTTGATTCTTGAAAAGAAAATCAAAAGAGCTGTAGTTTTGATGGGACCTCGAAGGGTTGGAAAAACAGTTCTACTTTTTCATAGTATTGAAAAACTCTTAAAAAATGGAGTTAAACCTAAAAACATATGCTATTTTTCAATTGAAACTCCATTATATAATGGAATTGCTTTGGAAGAATTATTA
>CAZKQM010000134.1:0-4674 GCA_964554895.1 uncultured Maribacter sp.
ATGTAGTTGCTGATCTTAAGATTCAAGGATTAAAACGAATCAAGAAATCAGAAATTAAAAAGTTATCAAAGGTTAAGTCGGGCGATGTATTGGATTCACTAAAACTTCAAAAGGATATTGAACGTTTAAAACGTTTGCCTTCAGTTTCTCATGCGTATTTTCAAGTCTTTCCTAGCCAAAATGGTGACTATAACGTATTTTATAATATTGAAGAGAACTTTACCCTCATACCTTTCGCTAATTTATTTTCTTCCTCTAATGACGATTTTGCTTTCAGAGTTGGTTTGGAAGAATTTAATTTTCTTGGAAGAAATATAGAATTGGGCGGCTTTTACCAATTCGATATTTTTAATTCATTTGGATTAAATATTAAAGCTCCCTATTTGTTTAGTGATAAATTCGGACTTGGCCTGAGTTATAATAATTTGACAACCCAAGAACCAGTTTTCTTTGAAAATGAGGATGCACAGTATAGGTATAACAATGAAGGGATTGAATTATCGGGCTTGTATCAAATTAATTTTAACAACCGCATAGAACTAGGTTTTAGCCTTTTCGTGGAAGATTATGAATATATTTCTGGTGTAACAAGACCTGATGTGCCTCTTGCTTTAAACGTAGACAAACATTTAATCAAATTAGTTTATGATTATAATAATGTTAATTATGAATATCAATACTTAGAGGGCTTTAAGAGTTATCTTAATTTTCAATATGTAGGCAGTTCTGATGAAAGCCTGCCACAGTTTTTAATTGGGTTTAATGATTTTACGTACTATCATCGTATTGGTGAAAAAGGGAATTTAGCAAATCGACTGCGCCTTGGAGTTGCTAGCAATTCTGATACACCTTTTGCTCCATTCTCTATTGATAATAATCTTAATATAAGAGGGGTGGGTAATACAATAGATAGAGGCACAGGGGTTATCGTTTTAAATTCTGAATACCGACATACCCTGGTTGATTCTAATTGGTTTATTCTACAAAGTAATGTTTTTGTGGATGCTGGTTCATGGCGTAATCCCGGCGGAACGTTAAGTGATTTTGGAGAAAAACAAAATATCAGAGTTTTTCCTGGTGTAGGCTTGCGTTTTATTCACAAGAAAATTTTCAATGCAATTTTCAGAATTGACTATGGTGTTGGTTTAACAGAAGATACAAATGGTATCGTTTTCGGAATTGGTCAGTATTTCTAGCATTTTTAGATTGTTAAGTAAATCGTTAATTATTTTTTGTAAGCTACCATCCAATTTCAAAAAACGTATTTAATTTTGTAGTTCAGATAAATTTCTAGGCATCATTATTGAAGTTGAATTGGAGATTAGATTATATAATATGATTTTTAAAATTTTTCGAAAGGTTGGTATTCTAATACTTTTTCTATCAGGTTTTGCAACAAATGCCCAGGATTCATTGACCATAGCGACGGCCGAAAAAGGTGATGGTATTCTTTCGCTACTAAGAAAGCAAGGCATCAACCCTTATGAAGCATATGACGACTTTATCGCTATGAATGCGGATAACCTTCGAGATAGTGTTCATTTGTATGCAGGGCGCAGTTACAAAATACCACCTGCAAGGTTAGATACCGTAGCGATTGTAAAATCTATCGAAAAGAAATCTACAGAAATAAAAAAAATAGAGTCTAAAGATTTTTCAATTTTTGGTAAAAAGCATGCGGCAGTTATTCCAAAAAGTACAAGATTAAAAGGGGCGGTTTATTATTTAGTTTCAGGTCATGGTGGCCCTGACCCTGGTGCAATGGCCAAATATGGAAGCAAATCAATTGCCGAAGATGAGTATGCCTATGATATAACTTTGCGGTTGGCAAAAGAATTACTGTCTCATGGTGCAACCGTTTATATTATAATAAGAGATCCAAATGATGGTATTCGAGATGAACGAATTTTAGAAATAGACCATGATGAGGTAGCTTATGGAGATAAAGTAATTCCGTTGAATCAAACTGCTAGATTAAGGCAACGTGTGGAAATTGTAAATGAACTTCATCAAAAGAATAGAGGTAAATTTCAGCGTTTGATAGTTACGCATGTAGATAGTCGTAGTAAAGGTCAAAATATTGACGTTTTCTTTTATCATCATGAGAAAAGTAAAAATGGAAAAAAACTAGCAGAAAGTGTTCATAAGACCTTTCAGAAAAAATACAAAAAGTATCAACCTAATCGCACTTACACGGGCACTTTTGAAGATCGCACGAATTTGTATTTGGTTCGAAAAACACACCCAGCGATGACCTTTATCGAAATTGGCAATATTCGGAATAAGAAGGATCAGAAACGAATATTAGTTCCTGATAATCGTCAGGCCTTAGCCAAATGGATTTCAGAAGGAGTTATTCTAGATTTTGAAGGGGGCGAGATAGGCCGTATTCGTTAGACGGCAATCTTTCGTTGATAATAATCATACAGTTTTTCAGGTCCGGCGCCAAAAAAACGTTTTAAATGTATCATGCCAAAATGGTACTGCAGCCTAATTTCACCGCGCTCTTCATATCGTCTTGCTGAGGTAATTACATGTCTTGGCAAGATTGTGAAATCAACTAGTTTATACAGTCTTTCAATGAATTCATTGTCCTCATAAACCAAATACTCTTCATTAAACCCTCCGGTTTCTTGAAATATTTGTTTGGTAACAAAAAGGGATTGATCTCCGCCGCGACAAACTTTAAATTTCAGTTTTGTTAACCAAGCAAAAAATGCTAAAAACTTACTTGAACTATCAAACTTCATGCGAAAACATCCAGCCTTACTTCCATCGAAATATGCACTTAGAATAGTTTCATCGAAGTTTTTTGGAGGTAGGGTATCGACGTGTAAAAAGTAAAGTAACTCCCCTGAGGCGTTTTGGGCTCCGAAGTTCATTTGTTTGGCCCGCCCTTTTTTAGAATGAAGCACGCTAGCTTTTTCGTTTAGAGCAATATTCACCGTATTATCTGAGCTTCCTCCATCTACCACTAGAATTTCTTTAATATTCTTAGAAGAACTTTGTGATTTCAAATACGATAACATATTCGCAATGGAATCTGCTTCATTTAAAACTGGTATGATAATACTTATTCGGGGGTTATTTCGCTTCATTTAAACTCCAGTCGTATTTCAAATAATCAATATCAGTATCCTTATCAATGGCTACTTTGGTGTATGGTTTTATATAATCAGTTAAAGATCCATTTTCAGTAAAGTCTTTTTTATACCACTTAAAGATATTTGACAATTGCATTTTTTCTTTTGAAATAATATTTCTCGTGGTGTCATTTACAAAGTCAATTGTAACCTGATTCAATTGTGCTTCGATAGTATTAGCCTCGAAAGCTTTGTTTAGCAATTTCGGACATGAAAATGAAGCGCAATTAATTGCGAAATGAATTCGAGGTTCATTCATTTTACGTAAAATTTTATGCTCAATATCACCTAATGAAAGTACACCATCACCAGTCTTGACCCAATCTTTACCCCACGGATTTTTTATATCCTTTATACTTTTAGTAGGATAATTATCAAGAATTAATTTAACCGTTGCCGCATTATAGAGATTTATATAATAGGCTAACTTATCATTTTTTGACCAGCTTTTTTTAGGACTGTTTTCAGCCAAATGCGTTAAATATTCTTCTAATCCACTGATATTACTTTTGAAGCTCTTATAATCAACATCACCTTTATCGTTCACATAAGTTGATAAAAGTTTGTTCCAAGCTTGGTGATTGGGCAATCCGGTCTGATGCGCAGTAACTTCAGGCTTTTCTTTAATTGGATTTGCAGGTTCAATAGACTCTTCTATTTTAACCATAGTTTCTTCAGTTTCTTCTATTGAGTCCTTCACAACCATTCCTTCTGAAGGAGTAGTAGGCTCTTCTATTTCTACCATAGTTTCTTCTGTTGACTCGTTCACAACTATTTCTTCTGAAGACGCAGCAGTAGGTTCTTCTATTTTAGTCATAGATTCTTTTGCAGCCTCTTGATTAATTTTTTCTTTAGATAGACCACTAGATTCATTTTTCTGAACAGTATCCGTAACTATAACTTGAACAGTTTCGGTTTTCTCTTCGGATAAAATCGTCTCATTTTGTACTAGCTTAGGATTGTTTCCACAAGCCAACCAAAAAGAGCTGAAAAGAATAGTTAACAATTTCATCATTGTGTTTTTTATTGATAATTTATTAGCAGCATCCACCACCATTATAATGCCAAGTGCTTTCGCTTATATGAATTTGGTCGTTTGCTTTGGCCAAAGCAGCAGCCGTTTTATCACAAACAGCCAAGGGTTGATTTTGCATTAAAACATGTCCCGCTTTATCATCAAAATACTCTTCATCACCATAATAAATGGCAGTTTTACCTGTAAACATACAAGGACCATCTTCTGGCATAGGGTCTTTGATGGCCGCAATTTCTATTGACTCAATAAAAATCAGTTCGTCAGTCGGATAATGATTTGGAGATAAAACGCGATAAGATTTTCTAGCACGAATTTCTATGGTGCCAAAACCAGCATCCGTTAAAACTTTTACATAATCTTTAATAGGAATACTTCCACTTAAACATAATGCGCGCAATCGATCATCATTCCGCAACTCGTCATTCATAGGTTGTTCGCATGTAGGGTCGCTCATAACCAACCTTCCATGAGGTTTTAGAACACGATACATTTCTG
>CAZKQM010000135.1:0-4674 GCA_964554895.1 uncultured Maribacter sp.
ATAATAAAATAAAGGTGAATACATAAAATGCCTTCAGTATTTAAACGAATAATTATCCTCTTCATCTTAAGTTTCGCCTTTCAAAATTTGAATGCGCAGCTTGGCTTTTGCAGTGGCAATTCTGGAGATCCAATTTTCACCGAAGATTTTGGCTCTGGCTTGACCCCTGGCCCAGCGCTTTCCCCTACTATAACTACCTATAGTTTTACTACGGGAGTACCCGATGATGGTAGTTATACTATAGCGAGTAATAGTGCAAATTTCTTTGATTGGCATAACACCAATGACCATACCCCAGGCGACACCAACGGTAAAATGTTAATGGTCAATGCGAGCTTCAACCCTGGTGAATTCTATAAAACATCCATTTCAGGTTTATGTGAAAATACTTCTTATGAATTTTCTGCTTTTCTTTTGAACTTTGCGACTCCCAATGGTTTTTGTGGATCAGGATTGATACCGGTTAACGTAAAATTTCAAATTTGGGATGATACCGATACCACCCTTTTAGCATCTGGTGACACGGGCGACCTTTTTGGAACCTCAGCACCTACTTGGACCCCCTACGGACTCGTTTTTAAAACTGAACCAGGCCAAACCTCTGTGATTTTAAAGATGATTAATAATGGTAGTGGCGGCTGTGGTAATGACTTGGCCATTGATGATATTACCTTTAAGTCATGTGGTGATTTTATTGAAATTACCAATACATCAGGTGATAACAGTATTGCCCAATGTGAAGATGAAGGTGTTATTGTCAGCACTACGATTACGGCGACACCTGATAACTCTATTTTTAATTCACATTTTTATCAATGGCAAGAAAGTGTCGATGGCATGAACTGGACGGATATTGCCGGAGAAACCACTAACTCGTACACCACACCAACTATTTTAGATGCACGTTTTTTTAGGGTAAAAGTTGCTGAAGATCTTATCAATGTTTCAAACGCTTTGTGCAATGTGGTTTCTGAACCCTTTAGTGCTATACTATTACCTTTTGCAAATGCCCCTGTAAGTGCCGGAGACGTTACAGCCTGTGCTGATTTGCCCAAGCCCATAATTGCCATCGTGCCTGATGATGAATTTGTAAATTGGTATGATGCCCCGGTAGGTGGCAATTTAGTGCAAGAAAATAGCACCTCCTTTTTTCCAACTGCATCAGGCACGTATTATGCTGCGGCGAGTCCAACCCTAGTTGACTGCTTTTCATTAACCAGAACTGCTATAACATATACCGTTTTTGATTTGCCTGAGCTTACTGATGAAGAACAACTATTATGTGAAAACACTTCAATCACACTTTCATCAAATTTGCCAAATGTTGATTTTGAATGGAGCACCGGAGAAACCACAAACGCCATTCAAGTTGACAAACCTGGAGAGTATAGTCTTAAAGTCACTAATATGAACGGCTGTTCTGCTACCAAAATATTTACAGTAATTCAAATTGATCAACCTGAAATTGAAAGCATAATTTCTGATGATGAGAATATTATTGTAAACACTGCAAATGAGGGCTTGTTTGAGTATGCAATTGACAACGGCCCCTTTCAGGATAGTCCGGTTTTTGATTTAATCGAGGGTGGATTATACACGGTCAAAGTTCGTGGTAAAAATAATTGCCCTGAAATCAGTCAAGAATTTATTCATTTCGTGATTCCGAAATTTTTTACGCCCAATGGTGATCTTACCAATGATGTATTCTTAATTCAAGGTCTAGAATTTTTTGATTTGGTCAGTGTTCAAATCTATGACCGCTATGGAAACCTCTTAAAACAATCGAATGCAAATACGTTTTCGTGGGATGGTACCTTCAATAATAAAATGCTACCCTCTTCAGATTATTGGTACGCCATTCAGGCAAATAATCAGATCTATACTGGGCATTTCAGTATGAAAAGATAGATTGAGTAGTATTCGATTTACTTTCCTAACTTTACCCATCATTACCTACTATGGGCAAATCTTTCGAACAATATCAAAAGCGTAAACTGATTTCATCCTACTTCTCCGTAGTGTTGAGTATTGCACTCGTTCTATTTTTATTGGGAATTTTAGGTTTATTGGTGTTGAATACCAAAAAAATGGCCGACCATTTTAAAGAACAGATTACAATTTCTGTCTTTCTAAAAGAAAGTGCCAAAGAAGTTGAAATCGACCAGCTTCAAAAAAGTTTGGCCATGGCTGATTATACTAAAACGGCCACCTTTGTTTCTAAGGAAGAAGCTGCAGAAAAACATACAGAAGAAATCGGCGAAAACTTTATTGATTTCTTAGGCTACAACCCTTTGAAAAATTCCATCGATGTACATCTAAATGCTGATTTTGTATCCCCAGAACAAATTGAAGAGATAGCCGCTGAAATAACTGCCAAAAGCTATGTAGAAGAGGTTAGTTATGATCAGCCGTTGGTTGATTTGTTAAATGACAATGTCAAAAAAATTAGTCTTTGGATTTTAATTGCAAGTGGTATTTTTACCTTTATTGCTGTCTTATTAATCAATAGTTCCATACGGCTTTCAATTTATTCAAAACGATTTATCATCAAAACCATGCAAATGGTAGGCGCTACCAAAACCTTTATCCGTAGGCCTTTTATTTGGACGAATCTCAAGTTAGGAATGCTTGGCGCTTTAGTTGCTTTGATAGCTTTAGCGGGTGTACTTTACTACGTCAATGAAAATTTTCCTGATTTAGGCCTGTTCGAAGACCCCACAATTTTGATTGTTCTCTTTGTAGGTGTATTTGTTCTGGGAGCTTTGATTTCGTGGATCAGCACTTACTTTGCGGCACAACGATTTCTAAATCTTCGCACTGACGAATTATATTATTAAAAAGATATTAGACCACTGCTTTATTAGGGATTAGACACAAGACTAAAAATTAATCAATTCTCTTAAACGAAGAACTTTTACTTAAATTTGCGGTATGAGCAAGAAGTACAAAAACAACAATGAGCAACCGAAACAAGAATTTATCTTCCAGAAGAAGAACTATATGTTCATGTTCATTGGCATAGCTTTTATAGCTTTGGGCTTCATCTTGATGAGTGGCGGCGGTAGCGATGACCCAAATGTATTTAGTGAAGACATCTACAATTTTAGACGTATTCGATTAGCCCCGACTCTAGTGCTTATCGGACTCGGCATTGAGGTCTATGCCATTTTGTTGAATCCCCATAAGAAAAACAAATAATTGGATATTTTAGACGCAATTATCCTTGGAATTATCCAAGGCTTAACCGAATTTCTTCCTGTATCATCTAGCGGACACTTAGAATTGGGTAAAGCCATTTTAGGGGATAATTCCGTTCCCGAAGATAGTCTATTGTTTACTGTAGTGCTTCATTTTGCCACAGCGCTGAGCACTATTGTTGTCTTTAGAAAAGATGTTTGGGAAATCCTTCGCGGGCTATTTAGTTTTGAATGGAATGAAGAAACTCAGTTCTCACTAAAGATTATAGTTTCCTTACTTCCCGCATTTATTGTAGGATTCTTTTTTGAAAAACAGTTGGAAGCTTTTTTCGGAGGAAATATTCGCTTTGTTGGGTTTATGCTGCTAATTACCGCCGTGCTATTGTACTTCGCGGATAAAGCCAAAGATACTGACAAGAAGGTGAGTTTTAAAAATGCTTTCATTGTTGGTGTATCTCAAGCGATTGCCATGTTACCCGGAATTTCAAGAAGTGGTGCTACAATATCGACCTCTGTTCTTCTTGGAGTTGACAAAACCAAAGCTGCACGTTTTTCTTTCTTGATGGTGGTACCTCTTATATTTGGTAAAATAGGAAAAGACCTTTTAAGCGGAGACCTTACTTTTACGGGAGAAAACAACCTTGCCTTGGGCGCTGGATTCATCGCTGCCTTCGTTGCAGGTTTAGCCGCCTGTACCTGGATGATTCAATTGGTAAAAAAGAGTAAACTTTCTTACTTTGCCATATACTGCCTAGTTGTCGGGTTAATTGCGATTGGGTATGGTTTTTGGGGATAACCAATTGACCCTTAATATTCAAAATGGATACGAGAACCAAAGAAGATTTCTTAAATGGACAATTAGTATTAATTGATAAACCCATTGGTTGGTCATCATTTCAAGCAGTGAATAAATTGAAATGGGCCATTAGAAAAAAATTTTCTTTAAAAAAAATCAAAATCGGCCATGCTGGCACCCTCGACCCACTAGCCACAGGTTTGCTTTTGATTTGTACAGGAAAGTTTACCAAAACCATAAATGATTTACAAGGTCAGGTTAAAGAGTATACTGGGACAATTACTTTAGGTGCTACTACACCTTCTTATGATTTAGAAACTGAGATTGATGAGACCTTCCCAATTCATCATATTACAGACGAAATGATACAGGCTGAAACCAAAACATTTATTGGTGAAATTGAACAAACGCCACCCGTCTTTTCAGCGCTTAAAAAAGATGGAAAACGATTGTATGAATACGCCCGCGAAGGAAAAAAAGTAGTGATTAAAAAACGTCTCATTACTATTTCTCAATTTGAAATTACAGATGTCAAATTGCCGAATGTCAAGTTTCGGGTGGTTTGTAGCAAAGGCACCTATATTCGTTCATTGGCAAACGACTTTGGAAAAGCATTGAATTCAGGCGGACATTTATCTGAACTCAGAAGAACCAAAATAGGCGATTACAACGTAAATAAAG
>CAZKQM010000136.1:0-4594 GCA_964554895.1 uncultured Maribacter sp.
AGGCTTTCAACTAATTGAAAAAAAATCAATTAATGAACAGCTCGAAATAAGAAACTTAAACTTCAGTAAAGCCCTTTCGCTCAGTTATGCCAGTCCAATTCATATGCATCAGTCCGCATTTCAATATATGTATGATGCAACAGGCAATAGTTTTCTTGATGCGTATAACAATATCATGTTGGCGGGACATTCGCACCCAAAAGTAGTAAGCGCTGGGCAAAAATCATTGGCCAAGTTAAACACGAACACGAGGTATTTGTACGATGAATTACTTTCGTATAGTGAAAAGTTATTAGCGAAATTTCCAAAACAATTAAACAAAGTCTTCTTTGTGAATTCTGGTAGTGCTGCTAGTGATTTGGCCATTCGCATGGCAACAAATCATACCAAAAAAAATTCCATAATGGTATTAGAACATGGCTATCACGGTAATACGAGAATTGGAATTGATATTAGTCATTATAAGTACAATCACAAAGGCGGGACTGGCAAACAAGATTATGTTCTAGCAACTCCTTTACCAAAAACTTTTGGTTCTGGATATAACGATGATGGCTCAGCGGGAGATTTTTTTGCCCAGCAAACCAAGAAACAGATTAATGATAATGCAAACAAAATAGCGGCATTTATTGCGGAACCCATTGTAGGCTGTGGAGGTCAAGTGCCATTAGCAAATGGATATTTAAAACAAGTATATCAGGCCATACGTGAGCAAGGTGGGCTTTGTATTAGTGATGAAGTTCAGGTCGGTTTTGGACGTTTAGGTGATTATTACTGGGGATATGAAATGTATGACGTGATACCCGATATAGTGATTCTTGGAAAGCCCATGGCCAATGGTCATCCTATTGGAGCAGTTGTTACCACTACCGAGATTGCTGATAGTTTTGATAATGGCATGGAGTTTTTCAGTTCCTTTGGTGGTAATCCGGTTTCTTGTGCTATTGCTCAATCGGTTTTAGAGGTTATCGATGAAGAAAACCTTCAAGAACATTCCAAGAAAGTTGGTGATTACTTAATGGAAAAATTAAAGCGCCTGCAAAAGACATTTCCTGAAATTCTTGATGTTCGTGGCAGCGGACTATTTATCGGGGTAGAAATTGGAGCAACTAAGCAGGGCACAGATACCGAATTAGCAGCCTTCATCAAAAATGGGCTTCGTGAGGATTTTATTCTGATTGGCACTGATGGTCCGGGCGAAAATGTACTTAAAATAAAACCTCCTTTATCATTTAACAATACCGATGCGGACAAGCTTGTTTATCACATCTCCAAACAGCTTAAAAGTTTTTTGAAGAGATAAAGAATTGTTCTATTTTTATAGCAAATCAATCCTCACAAAAATGAATTCTACTTTAAAAAATGATTTAGGTCTAGCCCTACTTCGTATTTTACCCTCTGCATTTTTTATAACACATGGATTTCCCAAATTTCAAAAATTGATTGGTGGAGATTTTACCTTTGGCGACCCAATCGGAATTGGAGCTGCACCTACTTTATTTCTGGCCGTTATTGCCGAATTTATTTGTCCAATCCTAATAATACTTGGATTTAAAACACGCTGGTCAGCTATCCTACCAGCAATTACGATGTTCGTTGCTGCTTTTATAGTGCATTTATCAGATCCTTTTGGCAAAAAAGAAAAGGCACTTCTATATTTGGTGGTTTTTATAGCTATTATACTGTTAGGACCTGGAAAATATAGTATTGACCGAAAGTAATTTAGATAATTTTCACCAATAGTTCTTTCAATAAATCGGCTTGTGATGTATTCGTCGAACCGACACCCTTTCCTTTAAGGTCAAGTTCTCTAAGGCCAGATATGATTGCACTTACCTTCTTCATGGGGTAATTTTTAGCTGCAACCTGATATTCATTAACGAAGTATGGGTTAATACCCAACGCGCTTGCCACATTTTTTGGGTTGTGGTCTTTCATTCCATGATATTTAAGTAGCTGCGTAAAAAAGGTGTTAAGCAATGTGATAGTTACAACAAATGGATTGTCCTTCGGATTTTGCGCAAAGTAATTCATAATACGCGTTGCCTTGACAACATTGCGCTCCCCAATGGCCTTCTTCAACTCAAAATTATTATAATCTTTACTTATCCCTATATTCTCTTCAATATCTAAAGGAGTAATTTCTTTTTCCTTCGGAAGCACCAGTTGAAGTTTTTCCAATTCATTATTGATTTTACTTAAATCCGTTCCTAAAAATTCAACCAATAAACTAGATGCTTTTGGGGTAATACGATAACCTTTACCCTGAAGAATCTTTCGAATCCAATCAGAAACTTGGTTTTCGTAAAGTTTCTTACTTTCAAAAACTACGCCCGTTTTTTTGATTTGTTTATATACTTTTTTGCGTTTATCAAATTTGTTGTATTTGTAGCAGATTACCAATACAGTCGACGGTTGCGGGTTTTCGGCATACGCACTCAACTTATCAATTGTGCGAGATAAATGCTGCGCCTCTTTTACTACTACAACTTGACGCTCTGCCATCATAGGAAATCTTTTGGCATTGCTAACGATGTCTTCTACACTAACATCTTTGCCATATAGCACCATTTGGTTAAATCCACGTTCTTCTTCAGCAAGCACATTTTTTTCGATGAATTCTGAAATTCGGTCAATATAGTAGGGCTCTTCACCGACCAATAGATATATCGGTTTGATATTACCCTCTTTAATATCCTTAACAATCTGTTTTACTTCATTCATCCAAAAAAAATCATCAAATTTGCTGCATGCTTCAATTGAATTTTCCAGCATACGAGTTCCGTTTCAAAAATAGCGAAAATAAAGTCCAGATTTTTGATGTCATTCGCAAAAAATTTGTCGTTTTGCAACCTGAAGAATGGGTCAGACAACACCTAATTCAATACTTAATTTTAGAAAAGAATTACCCTACCTCTCTTATCAATGTTGAAAAACAACTAGAAATTAATGGGCTAAAGAAAAGATATGATGTGGTTATTTTTAATTCTAATGGGACTATTGAAATTCTATTTGAGTGCAAAGCGCCTGAAGTTAAAATAGATCAGAGCACCTTCAATCAGATTGCTCAATATAACATGAACCTAAAAGCCAACTATTTAATGGTTACTAATGGACTGGACCATTTTTATTGCAAAATGGATTTTGAGCAAGAAAAGTATGAGTTTCTAAAGGATATTCCTGATTTTAACCGTTAATTTGCTACCGTTTTGCGAATAGCTGTTGTCATATTAAACTGGAATGGAAAGGGACTCTTAGAAAGTTACCTTCCTTCTGTAACCAGCTATTCTGGTGATGCCGAAATTTTTGTTGCTGATAATGCTTCTACCGATGATTCTGTAGCATTCGTTAAAACAAACTATCCAAAAGTAAAAGTCATTCAGAATTCATCGAATGGCGGATTTGCAAAAGGTTATAACGACGCACTCAAACATGTTGATGCAGATGTTTATTGCCTGTTAAATTCAGATGTTGAAGTCACACCAAACTGGTTAGAGCCTATTGAGAAGGCATTTCTAGAACTACCTAATGCTTCAATCATACAGCCAAAAATTCTGGATTTAAAACGAAAAGAATATTTTGAATACGCCGGTGCTGCGGGCGGTTTCATTGACCAACTTGGTTATCCATTTTGCCGGGGACGTATTTTCCAAGCCTTGGAAAAAGACGAAGGGCAGTATGATGATATAAGAGAAATTTTTTGGGCCACTGGTGCTTGTATGTTCATTAAAAATGATGTTTTTCATGCATTAGGTGGATTTGATGAAGACTATTTTGCACATCAAGAAGAAGTAGACTTATGTTGGAGAGCTAAAAATTCAGGACATCAAGTATTTTATGTCGGTTCCTCACAGGTATATCATTTAGGAGGGTCTACACTAAGCAATATGAATCCCAAAAAGACCTTTCTTAATTTCAGAAATTCATTATTTTCCATTACAAAAAACCTGCCTCGAAGAAAAGCGTATATAATTATCTTCCTTCGTTTGATACTAGATGGAATAGCGGCATTTCGGTTCATTCTTCAACTAAAATTTAAACATTGCTTCGCAATTCTTAGAGCACATCTTAGTTTTTACGCCAACTTCAGACGTATGTACAGCAAAAGGGAAAAAGCTAATTTTATATTAAATTACTATGCGAAAAAGTCCATTGTGTGGTCTCACTTCGTACATCAAGAGAATGTATTTAAAATTTTAGAAAAAGATTAACTGGTATTTAAAAAACATTGTACTGGTATTTTCTCTAATTTTGAAATTGATCAAACCCTTTTTAAACAAATAACATTTTTTAATAAATACTTAAGTAACATCATTATGAAAAAACTGATTTTAGGAGCATTGGGAGTTACCTTACTATTATCTTCTTGTGTATCTCAAAAGAAATTTGCCGAAATGGAAGCGAAAGCCAAAGAGGCGCAAGATTTGCTAAACTCAGCAACGGTGAAATTAAACACCTGTCTTGAAGAGAAAGCTACAGCGACTTCAAGAATGCAAACATTAGAAGATCAAAATGCGTTTTTGAAAGCAAATAATCAAGAGCTTATCAATAATATGGGCAACTTAACAACCTTGACCACCAAGGGCGCTGAGAA
>CAZKQM010000137.1:0-4556 GCA_964554895.1 uncultured Maribacter sp.
AAAGCAGAATACAAAAGTAGGTAAAAAATTGCGAATTTCCTAGTAAAACCACCTAGTGCGCTATATGATTGACAATACCATTCATGTTTACTTTATGCCAGGCATGGCAGCGAATCCATCAATTTTTAAGCATATACAGCTTCCGAAAAAGCAATTCAAACAGCATTTATTATCTTGGTTTGTACCTGAAAAAGGCATGTCACTTGCAGAATATGCATTAATAATGGCTAAGGAAATTAAACATGAAAATATAGTTCTTGTGGGCGTATCGTTTGGGGGAATGTTGGTTCAGGAAATGGCAAGGCATGTTACAACTAAAAAAGTAATCTTAGTTTCTAGTGTTAAACATGAATCAGAGCTTCCAAAACGAATGCTATTTGCAAAGTATACCAAGGTACATAAATTACTGCCTACTGGGTTGGTTAATAACGTAGAACTTTTGGCAAAATATGCTTTTGGAGAAACCGTCAACAAGCGATTGGAACTTTATGAAGAATACCTTTCGGTAAAAGATAAAGGATATATCGATTGGTCTATTGACCAAATTGTGAATTATAAACAGAGCTATTGCCCCGAATGTTTGGTTCATATTCATGGAGAGAAGGACAATGTTTTTCCCATTACGAATATAAAGAATTGTATCTCCGTGCCTAATGGTACCCATTCTATGATAATTCATAGAGCTAGGTGGTTTAATCAGCATCTGCCTACAATTATTTTGGAATAATTGAGTTGTATATAAGATGGACTATAGAACATGTTCTATACCTTTGAATAACTAAGTAAATCATACCAAATGAAGTTTTTAAAGAATATTTTAATGGGCCTTGGCGTCCTTTTTGTGATAAGTACCTTGTTATTCGCGATGCAATCAAAGTCCGATGATGTGAATGATGTTGCAGAAAATGATGTCGTAAAAAGTGTTTCCGATAGTTATAGGATTTCTGCCATCGATATTCCCTCAGATTTGAATTTTGCTGGAGAACCTGTTCCTCAAGAAGATCCTGAAATCATGGAACGCGTTGATCGAGAATTTTTAGTAAATACCTATTGGCAGTCAAATGCTTTATTGTTGATGAAGCGCGCTCATAAGTACTTTCCTGTGATTGAACCCATTTTGGCGAAGAATGGAATTCCCGAAGATTTTAAATATTTAGCGGTTGCAGAAAGTGGTTTGCAGAATGTTGTATCACATGCAAAGGCAACAGGTTTTTGGCAAATAATGAAAGCTACTGGAAAAGAATACGGATTAGAAATCAATGCAAATGTTGATGAACGATATCACTTAGAGAAATCTACCGAAGTAGCTTGCAGGTATCTCAATAAATACAAAAAGAAATATGGCTCTTGGACCCTAGCAGCAGCTGCCTACAATACGGGCACAGGTTCAGTAGATAAATTTTTGCGCATTCAAAAGGTTAATAATTATTATGATTTACTATTAGGCCAAGAAACAGGTCGTTATGTATTTAGAATTATGGCGATTAAAGAAATTCTAAGTAACCCAGAAAAATACGGATTTGAAATAGCAGAGGAAGATATGTATAAATCAGTGCCAACTTTTAAGGTTGAGGTGGATACACCAATTACAGATTTTGCAGATTTTGCTAAGCGATATGAAGTTAACTACAAAATTCTAAAACGCCATAATCCTTGGTTACGTGAGCCTCATTTGAATAATCAATCCGGAAAAAAGTATACGATTGAAATTCCCCACAAGGGTCATTATTTGACCAAATAAAATCTTTACTACAACCCTACCATCTTTTTATGCAAAAATTACTCCTACTTTGTTTGTTGGCTTGTTTTTTTAGTCAAGCTCAAATAACTTTTGAAAAAGGATATGTCATTGAAAATGATGGATCAAAAAAAAGTTGTTTAATTAAAAACCTTGAATGGCTAAATAATCCTGAAAATATTAGATACAAATGGTCTGAAAATGGTGATGAAATTAAAGCTGGCATAGAAGATATTGTAGAATTTGGTGTGGGCGAGTTTAAGTTTGTTAGGTATAGTGGGCCAGTTGACCGTTCTCCGGTACTTACAGAATTACTTGATTCAAAAAAAGCCCCTCAATTTGAAGATGAGGTTGTTTTTTTAAGGGAATTAACTCATGGCAACGTTAATCTATATTCACTCATCGATGGAAATTTGGTGCTTTTTTTCTTTAAAAATGATGAACGAGAAATTGAGCCACTTATTTATAAAAGGTATTACAAAAAACAACTTGCGGTCGCAACTAATGAAGGTTACAAGCAGCAACTAACTAGAGTGCTAAATTGCAATGCTGCTCTTTCATCTGCTATCAGTAAATTGGCTTATAACGAAAAAAAATTACTCGCTTTGTTCAAGAAACAAAACAATTGTATTTCTGGAGTAGAATCGGTTGTTGATGAAAAGAAGAAAGGAGAATTAAACATTTTTATTAGACCAGGCGTTTCAATCAATACCTTTAGAATTCCGAAAAGTTTTGTTGGCTTAAGTGGTGATCCCTATTTGTATGATTTCAAAAATGTTTTAGGATATCACTTAGGAGCTGAGTTAGAATATGTTCTACCATTCAATAAAAGAAAATGGTCGGTTTATACTGAACCAGCGTTTAATACATTCAAATCTGAATCAGCTTCGTTTACTACAATTCCAGTAGAAAGCACGATAACGTACAAGACTTTAGAGGTGCCCATTGGTATAAGACACTATTTTTTCATTTCTCCAAAATCTAAAATATTTATTAACGGATCCTATGTATTAATTTTTGATTTGAATTCTACTTTTGAGCCTAGTAGACCCGGATTTGAATTTAGAAAAGGTACCAATATGACTTTTGGTCTCGGATATGACTTTAATAATAAATTTCGAATTGAGGGGAGGTATGATACGAATCGAGGAAACTTATTTTTAAGCAGCAATTTTTTTACTGAATTCTCAAGTTATGGAATTGTCTTAGGTTTTGGCTTTTAGTGAATTTTGCAAAATAATATTAAAGTTCCGCTTTCTTAACCTAATCTATTTAAATCTTCTTCATTTGCTGCTGCATCATTTTTATCTGGTCTGTAAGCATATTATTAGTATCCAATTTCTTGGCCTCCTGAAGCAGCATTGTAGCTTCTCGCTTGCGCCGCTTTTGCATGGCAATACCTGCCAAACTTAACTTCGCCATGGCAACATCATAATCCATTGTTAAGCCAAGTTTTAGAGCTTTTTTGAAATATTTTTCAGCTTGGGTAAGGTTGGTTTGAGAAAATATTATTCCATGTAAATAATTATAATATCCCTGTTGCTTTGTTGTTAAGGCAGCTTCAGGATTTTTGATTTTATCCAACCATTTTTGGGTACCCGCTAAATCTTGTTTTCGCATGCGTAAGAAAGCTAGTAAAATCATTTCATTCCTGAAATACAGAAAAATAAATATCAATGAAAGTAAAATAAGAAAAATGCCATTGCCGATTTCACCTTCATAAAATTGGTATCCTGCATAGGTGATAATTAGACCTGCTATGATTAGTTTGAATATTTTATTAAACATATATTATTCTTTGATTAATTCGTAGGTAATTTTAGATGTAATAGTAGTTGGAATTTTCTGATTACTTAATTGTGCCATAGTAGAAGTTCCTTTTGATTCGCCTTCTACAATCATTTTAACAATAAATCCCGATTCAATATCAGTTTGTATTTGGGTAGTTTGATTTCCACTAAGGTTCATTTCGGTACCTGAATCAATACTATTCATGATAATTGCTGCACTACCATTTATAGTAGCATTGGTTTCGTTAATCATTTCCAATGTCCAATTGTTCTTCGCATTTAGTTTTCCTGAATATTCGTTTTGCCATGTATCTCCAACGTTTACCAAGCTATCACTATATATATAGGTAAGTTGTTCGTAGCTGTTTGAAAGGGCTTCAGAACCAAATTCTTTTTCAAGTCCCTTCTTCATCATGTTTTTAGTAAAGTCATCCTCTAAACCTGAGGCATCGGTCATTTTTGTAACTAAACTATCACCTCCTTGTACTTCAAGAATATCGCCCGTTTTAGAAAGAATAAGTTGCACGGGTATATCGAGTAGGCTATTAAACATTTGCGACTGCATATCATCTTCAGACACTTCCTTTGCTTTTATATTCATTAGTTCGCCTTGTATGCTGGAGGTCATAAGCAAGTTTAAATCTTTAAATGTCAGTGAAACTTCAAAAGTGCTGTCCCTGTCCGCTAAGACTTTAAATTCTAATATACCATTCATATCATTGATAAGTTCGTGAGTGGCACCGTCGAGTTCTTGCACAATCGCTTGATGAGCATTTTGTTGTATCACAAAAGTGTCTCCTACATTTAACTTATATTCTAAAATGGTTTGAGAAAATATTGATAGGTTGCAGAGAATAAAAAGTAAAGGTGTTAAGGCTTGTTTCATAATGTTTTGACGGCTGAAATTAGGCTTTGGCAAAAGTAATAAAAACCAAACTGAGGCGCATAGACTATCACTTAAAAATATTTTTTGAATTGTATTTGGCAAAGCAAAAACTCTTCGTATATTTGCGCCCAGTTTTACAGGT
>CAZKQM010000138.1:0-4471 GCA_964554895.1 uncultured Maribacter sp.
AAGATAGCGTTGCCAAAAAAGTGTACGCTATTAATACTAAAGCTATTGCAGACTCTTTAGTACAACGAAAAGAGCAGTTAACTGAGCTTGCTGAAAATCAAGAAATTGCCAGTTATAAGTTAGAGAATTCATATATCGGCTACGCCGGAAAAGCTATCGAACCTTTAGTAAAACCTTTAGGTTATGATTGGAAAATTGGCATTGCTTTAATTACTTCTTTTGCTGCACGCGAAGTTTTTGTGGGCACCTTAGCCACAATTTATAGTGTTGGTAGTGACGAGGAAGGCACTATTAAAAACAGAATGGCTTCAGAGGTAAATAATGACACCAAAAAACCCTTATTTAACTTGGCGTCTGGTATTTCATTATTACTCTTTTATGCATTTGCCATGCAATGTATGAGTACATTGGCCATAGTTAAACGTGAAACAAATTCATGGCGTTGGCCAGTAGCTCAACTAGTTTTTATGAGCGTATTTGCGTATATTGTAGCCTTAGTTGCCTATCAAATATTAAAATAAATCTATGGATATTCTTCAACAAATTTTAGTATACATCGTAGTTATTTTAGCTACTGCTTACCTCTTGAAGAAATTCTTGTTACCTAAAACACTTTTTGCTTCAAAAAAGAAATCAGTGAAGGCATGCGGTGAAAACGATTGCGGCTGTCATTAAAAAAATAGTTCATCAGTAACAAAAAGACCTTTTTGTTCGTCTTTACTGTAGCGCACCCAACTATTGGCGTTAAAAAAAGATTAAATCGGTATTAAGAAAAACCCAAAAAGACTGCATTCAAAAATTGCTTGCGTTTATTTGTTTTTTAAACCACTAAAAACAAACCTCAATGAGCAACCTAAGGTTTTGGTTCCCGCTTTTATTGATGATTTCATTTTATGGCAATAGCCAAAGTCTAACTTCAGTAATCATCGATTCTGCAACCCAAAAACCTATTCCTTTTGTTACGGTACAATTAAAAGATAAAGGCGTAATTACCAATGAAGAGGGGCGTTTTACATTTCAATTAGATACGAGTATTCAACCTATTGATACCCTTACAATTTCATGTATTGGATACGCTTCAATCAAAAAGCCGTTACGTGATTTTACTGAACCCCAAATTGAAATGGTTGCCAAAGCCATTGATTTAAACCCAGTTATCGTTTCTAATAAGAATTATACACCAGAAGAAATCATTGAATTGGTTGAAGAAAACATATCTAATAATTATTACTTAAACTATTCTAAGAAACGTGTATTTTTCAGAGAAACATACAGTAGTACCATTCTAAAAACAGATTATACACTACGAGAATCAACCATTGAAGATTTAGATAAAGCCTTTATAGATCGCATTATAGACCAAGTACCTAAAAAAGATACAAGATACTATGAATCACTGGGCGATATCCTTGGCGGAACTAATGCTGAAAATCAAAAACTTGATCTTATTAAAGCTTCAGAATTGTATGATAAAAACTCAAATTTAGATTATGAAGTTGTTGAAGAACGTCTTAATAAAATTATTAAAGACAACGTTAAAACTGATTCTTATTTTAAAATAAAATCGGGTCTTTTTGGTACCAAGGTTGACGCTGAAGAAATATTTGATGAAGAAATTGATTCTACTGATGTGGATGCGTTAAATAAAAAACTCGAAGAAGAAAAAAAGCATAAAGAAAATCGTAAAAAATATTTTGCCCGTTATAAGCGTCGGTTGATTGGGAAGTTTTATGAAAATCTTCCTATTCTTGATGACACTGATTATAACGTACTATTTAAACCAGGTCGTTATGAATTGACCTTAGATGACTTTACTTATTTAGGAGATAAAGCCGTTTATGTCATTAGTTTTACACCCAAACGTTCTGAAGAATTTGAAGGTACCTTATACATTAATGCTGATGATTTTGCTTTAATTCGAATGGATTTCGAAAATGTAAAAGCATTGCGAGATTTTAGTTTACTAGGAATTTCAATGAAAGAATATTTAGCGAAAGGAAGTGTGATTTTTGCCAAAGGCAACAATGAAAAATATCAGCTCAATTATTTTGATATTACTGAAGGTACAAGAGCAGGAATTCGTAGACCGCTCAAAATTATTGAGAAGAATAAACACGTAAAAGGTAGAAACAAACAAAATGAATTATCAATGAAAATCGATGCTGCTTTTGGTAGTATTAATCGTTATGAATTAGTAATTTTTAATGAAAGGCCTATAAGTAATGAAGTTTTTGAAACATTCAAAGAAAATAATAATGTTTTACCCACCTACATGCCCAACTACGATCCTGAATTTTGGAAAGGATATGATATCATAGAGCCAAATCAAGCCATTAAAGAATTCACTTCAATAAGCACTACAGAAGAATAAAATTAAACAATATTCTGTATAAAACTATACAATAAAAGCGCCCATCCGGTAGTCAAAAGTAATCCGCCAATAGGGGTTACCGGGCCTAACCATTTCAATTTTTTACCTTTTGCTGCACTAAGAGTCAACCCATAAATGCTAAAAGAAAACAAAAAAGTGCCAATGATAAAGCAATACACCATGTAGCGCTCTAAGGGAGTATCAAGATTTAAATTAAAGCCAAGAATTAATAAAACCAAGGCGTGATACATCTGATATTTTACGCCAGTTTCAAAAGCAGCTAATTGCTCTGCTGTACAAGAATTTTTTAACGCATGCGCACCAAAAGATCCAAAAATAATGGATAAAAAGCCGTATAAAGCACCGATACAATGCGCGAGAAGAACCATAAATTCTATTTAGGGTCGAAGATACATAAACCCCTGAAAAATTATTGAAAATTTAGACTCGCCAGCGCAACTTGCTTTTCCTTTTTTAAATAAGCAGGCGATGTAAGAAATAAGTTTTCTACTTGCGACTCCCAATTATGGGCCACATCAAAATAACTTGTATTAACCACAGCCATTATCTCATTGCATTCTTGACAGGTATGTTTGTAGTCTAAAAAGTGATGTGCAAACTCATGAAATGCAACGACCTTTAATATTTCTGGATCGAGCATCGCAGCCCAATTAATCAAAATACTATCAATTTCGCCAGCATCATTTCGAGTAACCATACCTAGAACGGTATTATTTTCTTCTAGGGGTAAGGTATCGGTTATATCTATTTTTTTAAGTTGAAATAGCTTTTTATTATAATCGATTCCATATTTCCTGCACTCTTCAATAAACTCATTGAGAATGGGTTGTAATCGCCCATCAATATCAACAGATTTTTGCGAAAAAAGAGAATGCACAATGCCAAATAGCACAATAATGAAGACTACTATAGACTTTTTCATTTGAGGCAGGTTTTTAGTTATAGTAAGGTTTGGTTTTAGGAAATTCTTTCGTTGGATTTGGTTAGAATCCAGAACTCCCTAATTATTAACGACTTAGAAACGAAATTATTAGGAAAATGACAAAATTTTAACAGTATTTGCCAAAATAATCGCATTTGAAGTAAAAAAACATACGAAATTAACTGTCAATGAATTGATGAAATTCATGACAAGCTTAGCAAAGTGAAAATTGAATAGAAAACAGGTATACAAAACATAATCAAGAAACCTTTCTTAAGGCATCACGTGATTATATGTTATTCATCATAGAAAAATTGTTCTTTTACAATTTTACCATCTTTAACTTCATAAACAGCTATTTCAGACATTTTTGAACGTTGGCCAGATGGTCTGTGTGTGGTATCCATATCAAAGCGAACTGAAAACCAATTATCAGCTACTAAGGGTTCGGAAACTTCAGTGCTATGGACTTCAAAATTTTCTTTCCACCACTCTCCCTTTTGCTGAATACCTTCAAATCCTTTTACAATAGCACCTTCGGCAGTGCCATCATTTTCAATACTTACTATTTCAGGACTATATAATTGCTGATAAGGAGTTTCAAAATCTCCTTCTTGACAACACTTGACTAATTTTGATGCGATTTCTTTTGTATTCATCTGTAGTATCGTTATTAATTGATTCTATTAAAATACTCATAAAACATGAAGAAACAAAAGCTAGAAGTTCTTTTATTGTATCTGAATTCGTATTTCAAAATCAGAAGAAATTTCGAAGACACATTCTTTAAAACTTGGTGGCCCAAAAGTTTTTAATTTTCCAATAGAAAAACCTAAAGGTTCTTTAGGAATACCAAAGAAATTAGTATCCAACTCTCTATTATCATTTTCATCATGAAAAATAGAAATGGCGTATTTGCCGTTGGGAATATCGATAAATTCAATTCTAGTGGTTCCTTTTTTGGCTTCTGCAAAAATACCTTTTACAACCTTGTCTTCTTTTAAAAAAGTAGCATGACTGTCATAAATTCCAACAGCCAAATGACCCTCAGAAGAAGTGACCCCTTCAACTAAAATGGTCAACTTATTTTGAGCAGAAGTTAGAAAAGACATCGAAAATAATAGAATAAAAACGATACCTTTTAAACGTATCATTCT
>CAZKQM010000139.1:0-4411 GCA_964554895.1 uncultured Maribacter sp.
GTGGTCGTGCATAAAACGGCGCATTTTGAAGATGATTTCCATATCTTCTCCAACGGTATTGGTATCATAGCCACCAACAGCCATGGCGATTTCTCTATCAAAAAAACCAAAAGCGCCAGAAATAATGAGCAGACTATCGATGCGACCCCACGCCATTCTACCTAAGATAAATGATCGTGTATATTCTAATAGTTGAAATCTTGCCATCCAATTTGATGGTAGCCTAATTTCTTTTAACTCTCCTTCATCAATGATGCAAGAATTGGCGACTCTTATCACACCACCAACTGCAATCACGCGTTTATTTGAACGCATATAAAATGCTTTTACCACATGCAATAAGGCATCAGGCATCAAGAGACAATCAACATCAATACAACCCACATATTGGTTTTGAGATAAAGCCATGCCCGTATTTAAAGCATCAGATTTACCCCCGTTTTCTTTATCAATTACCGTCAATTTTGAAAAGGATGTATGTTTGCTTTTATAAATTCCTCGTATTGGTTTTGATTTCCAATTTGGATCAATATCGACTTCTATTTTTTCTAAATCATAAACATCAATTAGCTTTTGTAAGGTGTCATCTTTACTACCATCATTAACCACCATAACCTCGTAATTGACATATTTGAGTCCTAGTAACGAGCGCACGTTATCAACAATCGTCAGGCCTTCATTATAGGCGGGGGCAATAATTGTAATGCTCGGTGCTAAGGGCGATGCCATTAGCTTAGAAAGATCAACGAAACTATTTTTCTTCCGATAATGAACGTAATTTCTGGTTGAAAAATATCCCATGAGTGTGAATAGCGTAAATAGAACCACTGCAAACAAAAAGAATACAATGTTTATATAATCAAGTATTATGTTCCAGATACTACTATCCATGCTTATCTAACTTCCTTTTTTGATGAAAAAATATTTAGTTGTCTTAAAAAAGAATTGAACATATTATTTTCTGAATTCGAAAGTACCTCCTCTTGAACCACTGATTCTAATTCTATGAAAGGTTCAAAATTCAAATCGAATATGTTTTCTGATTTTGAGGATTCAATTTCAAAATCCATCATAATTTCATCTAAGTCAAGATTCGTTTGGGGTTCAGTCGGTTTTTCAGCTGGTTGCCATTTTGATTCTAAATGATTCAGAACATACATTGCTTTTTCTTGTAATTCTCCTTTTTCGACGGTTATCAATTCACGAAGAAAATCAATGTCTTTTAAATCGCCAATGGCGTATACTTCATCAAGTAATATCAACTTCGATTCTAAATCACAATGTTGAAAAAGGTTTTCAAAAACATTGAAAGGTTTTAAAATCTCTTCTGTTTTGTTTTGGGTACTCACTTTATTTAGTTTTTTTATCAATAATTCTATCTGGTCAATAAATACGTAATATTCATCATCATGTTTGAGTTCATTTAAATAAGGTATTTCGCGCTCATCGCCTAGTTCTGCTATATTTTCTAGGAAAAAACTAGTTTCGGTGTCAAATTCAATGGTGGATTTGTAATTTTTAGGAAGTGATGCGGTTGGAAAATTAAAGTCTACTAAATCTTCTAAATTAAACTCCTCTTTATCAAGTAGATTCGTATCTTCTGGTCTATCATTTGGTTCGAATGTTAAAGTCGCATCATTTTCTGTTTCAATACTCTCAACAGGATTGACACGCTCGGCTATTACTTCAATATCTGCTATTTGATTAATTCCAACATCGTTAGTGACTTTAATTTCCTCGTAATTAATCTGAATGTTTTTTATGGCATTAGCCGTTAAATTTTCTGGTGTTTCTGATTTTAAAAGAGCTTCAAAAATTCTGAAATCAACTTCTATATTTAGAAGTTCGTGTACTGTATTACTCGATTTTTTAGTAGGAATGACGCTATCATATTGAACCTCAATATCCAAAAGTTCATTTTTATTAGCGTCCTTAGTTTCATTTTCAACAACCAACGGTAAAAAATGTATTTCAGACAATTCAAACTCTTCATTTTTTGTAGTGCTTTTTGCTTCATTTTTTTCTTGTTCTACAGTGGAATCACTTTTGTAATCAACTAAGTCATAGTTTACCTTAATTTTCAAAATGTCTAACTCTTGTTGTAGCTTATCTTTTTCAAAACTTTCAACCGGCTTCTCATTTTTGTTTTCTACAATGATTGGAAGAAAATTAAGAGCCATAAAATCTGACAATGTTTCTTGGGTTGAAGTTTCAGTTATTCTTTTATCCGTCTTTTCGTGCATTTCATTTTTTAAAATAGTGGGTTTATTTTCACTGGTATTCTTAGTAGCTAAATGTACCTTTTGATACGTACTTATATCTTTAAAAAGTTCTGTTTCTCCAACTTGCAATTGGTCTTCGGAAAGACTTATATCTTTTGGCACATTAAAGTGTTTTACTTCATGTATATCTTTATAAGGCATAATATGATCCGGACAAATACTATTAATACAGCTAACGGCCTTGCTACGCACCAGAAAATTAGCCTCTTTGGTTTCAATTAATTTTAGAAATTCAAGTTCAGCCTCTGACCCTATTTCGCTTAACGCATCTAAAATTGAAATTTTGACAGAAATGCTACAATTCCAGAAAACCATCTTCATGGTATCAATTGCCTCATAAAAATTAAATTCTTTAATACATAAAATAGCCGCTTCTCTTATTTGATTACTTTTATGTCGAACCAACTCAATAACTGATGCCCTGCTGTCATTTTGATTGTAATGCTTTATTAAGCGTAATGCAAAAAGAACCACGTGGTTGTTGTTTGAGGTTAACCACACTTTAAATAATGGTACTTGAAAATCATTTTTAGTTGCAAGAACTTCTAACAACTTTAATTGCTGCCATTCTGAAATCTTACTTTTTGTATTATCTAAAAGATACGCTATACCTTCATCATTTAAGGTTACAATCGCTATTTCAGCTTGCTTTCTTATAATCGAGCGCGGACTGTTTACGTACTTACATAATATGCTGTACGCATTGCTTACTTTCATTTGTGACAATTCTATAATACCCTTACAAATCTGCTGCCAACGCCAACTTTTTAATTTTTTGAAAGAATCATTTTCTAAACCAAGGTTTTGATATAATTGACAAATTAAGTCTTGCGTTGATCCTGAAATATCTTTTCTTAGATCTAATAAAACTTGCGTTAGTATGCGTCGATTAAAATTATCATTCAACATTTGACGCAATTCAACCTTCAAGGCCAAATAATTTGATTTCTCATCTTTTGTTGCATCTTCTTCAAGAAATAAGAATTCACTTAACATGGGTGAAAGTTTCTTTTTTAATTCTTCAGCCTTCTGATTGAATATCCTATTTTTTCTTTTGGTGTAAAAGATGAAAATAAGATACAGTGCCGCAATACTCGCAAATAGAAAAGAGAGACTCCACAATAAATCTGTTTCGATTTTTGGCGCTGAAATTAGGTGGGGGTTATATTTAAGATTTGGGAAATTCAATTTAAGTTGCAATCAGTTTTGTGGTTATCCTGGCCATCAAAACCGAAGGATTTATTGGTTTGGTTATAAAATCATTTGCGCCTAGTTCAAAAGCCTTGAGTTCATTTGTTTCATTACCCGCAGCTGATATTATAAAAACAGGCACATTTGATTTCAAAGTATTTCTAATGAAATCTAAAATTTCTAAGCCTGAGAAATAGGGCATCATAATATCACAAACTATAACATCAGGTATATTTTCATTTAATTTTTCTTTCACTTCTTTTCCGTCATTGCATACGATGACATCATAGTCTTCTTTAGTAAATCGAAAACTTAATAATGATGCAAACAACGCATCATCTTCTGCTAAAAGAAGGACTTTGTTCTTCACTATTTATTTTTTAAAAGATTTAGGGCCTTAACAATTTCAAATTCTATTGCGGGATAGTCCGCAACAAAATTGTCATATAAAAGTTTCAATTGATTGATATCAGCTGCTTCTTTACATTCCTTTTGAATTTTTTCAATTATGCTCAAAAGACCATCGCAATACATCATTTTTAAGCCTGACTTAATTTTGTGTGCTGCAAATTCTAGTTCCTCAACATTGTTATTTTGAATATGAACTTTTCCAACGGCCATAAATTCTTGAGCATTCTTTATAAATAGTTGAATAAGCTCTTCCAATAAACTTATTTCGCCCATGCATTCGTCAAGCATAGGCATTAGATCTATTTTTTTTCTCTTCATATCATCATTTACATTTGGGTTAATAACCGAAGATTCTACAATCTGTTTACCGTCAATAATCTCCTTATTTTTTATCAGCTTATTTCTTATTAGCTTGTTTCTTATAGAGAACGTGTCATGTATCCCTGTTTTATAGAGACAGCACTGAATCCTAAGAAAAATTGTGGTTAATGTGCTTTTCTGTTTTAATTTTTCTATCTAGAGTGATA
>CAZKQM010000140.1:0-4301 GCA_964554895.1 uncultured Maribacter sp.
CCGTACCTTTCAAAAGTCCAATAACATTGCCTACTTCATCAATCCAAGATTTATCTACACCCGCTTTATCTAGCATGGCTTGAAACGCAAGTGCTCTTTTAGTTTCTTTGAATGGAGGTGCTTCAATTTCAGTAAGTGTAATCAAATCTTCAGTGGTCTGCTTGTCTATGGCATCTAAAAAGGCAAAAGCACTTTGGATTTCTTTTGTTGAACTTAATCTCTTGATTTCTTTCACATAAGATTTATCTGCTGTAGGTGATTCTTGCGCTGTTAGTATGGAATAAGAAAATATGAATGTTACAACAATGTTGAAGAAGTGCGAGCAATTAAATTTCATTATTTAAAAGTTTGATTCCTAGAAGGAAGTTTGAACAGGAAAGGTAATGAAATTGTTGAAAATTTATTTTGAGCATGATAACGCTTGGTTTTACAACGTTCAAGAAACCAAAACAATTTTAATTTAAGTGTATTCTTCAGTATATCTATGTTTAGTCTTATAGATGTATATCACAATGGACGTAGTGATTTCTTAAGATTAATTAAAGAAGAATTTGTATTTTACTCTTTTAGCTAATTTCAAAACATTTTAATTTGATTAATTAATTGGTCCTAAGTTGTTTAAGGGTTTAATCCTTTTTTAGCCAATAAATACAGTCATAAATATGAAAAAGTTCAAGAAATTATTTTGTTAGTTTTATTTTAACAATCCGACGTATAAGTATTGAGTATTACCTATGAAAAGTAAAATTATAAAACTGCAAAGTCAGGTTAACCTTGAAACGGTTTATGGCAATTTTGATATTGCGACTTTTACGAGTTCAACAGAAGATTTAATGCCACATATCGCGTTATTTACGGATAGAGAAAAATGGAATGAAAAATTAGCAGTAAGAATTCATTCAGAATGTATGACGGGTGATTTGTTTGGGTCGATGCGATGTGAGTGTGGAGATCAACTGCAGGGTTCGTTAAAGTTTATTCAAGAGCATGGCGGTATGCTAATTTATTTAAGGCAAGAGGGTAGAGGAATTGGAATAATCAATAAACTAAAAGCTTATTGCTTACAAGATGAAGGTTATAATACGGCTGAAGCTAATAAAGTACTTGGTTTTGAGGAAGACCAAAGACGTTATGATGATGCGGTTAGTATTCTCGAATATTTTGACGTGGATCAAATTCGGTTGCTAACCAATAATCCAGACAAGATTAATTTTTTTAAGGGTACCAGCATTAATGTTGTAGAAAGAATACCTTTAGAATTGATGCCTAATGCGAGTAATTACAATTACTTAAAAACGAAGAAGGAGCATTTTGGTCATTTCTTAACCAAACTTTAGTAAATGATAATTGATGATTCTCTTTGGATAAATTTATTAAAGTTAAAGGAGGAAAGTCCTGATAAGAATATTCATGGTTGGGCGTTTGACGGTGAATCCTTTCAACAATTAAAAACCAACAAAGACCTAACTTCAAATCTAAAAGCTATACTTTTAATTTCAAATAGTACTCTTAAACTTGATTCTCAACTATCGCTTTATGAGAAGATTGAAACGCCTTTTAAGGAATTCTTATTTTTTGTACATGCTACTTTATCCAAGAGCATAATAACAATTCTACAAAACTACTGGCCCTTAAGCGTAATAGGTCATTTAAATAGAAATTTACCACATGTATTCATTCATTCTGCAATTTCGTTAGACGGTTATTTAGCAACTACTAGTGGTCATTCTCGGTGGATTGGAAATGATGAAAATTTGACCCACGCTCATCGTCTTCGGGCGCTTTTTGATGCGATATTAGTGGGTAGTAAAACCGTAATAAATGATAAACCCTCATTGAATGTTAGACATGTGCAAGGTGAGAATCCTAAACGCCTGATACTGTCAAACCGATGCGATGATTTTTCATCCCTTAAAGAAATTGGTAACAGCGAAACCATTTTATTAAGGGATTCGGAGTTCAACTATTTGGATGATGCAAATCATTTTGATAAAGTTCTTTTTTTTGAGGGAATTTCTCAAGAAGAGAAAATGTCAGACCTCCTTCAAAAATGCAAAAAAGAAAATATGAATTCAATTTTGATTGAAGGTGGGGGAGCAACGATTAGTTCATTTATCGAAACTAGGTTAGCACAAAATATTCAATTTCATATTTCACCTTTGCTCTTCGGAAGCGGCATTAAAGCAGTACAATTGCCTGAAGTAAATATGGTAAATGATACACATCAACTCAAAAATATGTGTGTAACGCCAGTGGGAAATTCATTTATGGTAACAGCGAGCTTATCATGATAAATTCATTATGGCATACGGCAAATAAAACTGAAATAAGAACGGCATCAGTGCCTGATGTTTCAAATGAAGAATGCAAGGTTTCTGCCAAGTACTCAATGATAAGTTTAGGGACGGAAACGCTAGTAATACATAAAAAAATCCCTGAAACTATTCAAGATTATATGCGTGTTCCCTATATGGAAGGTAGCTTCAATTTGCCTATTAAATATGGTTATGCGCTTGCTGGAACTTTAGATGATGGTGAAAAAGTACATTTTATGCACCCACATCAGGATACTTGTATCGTAAGTGCCACCTCTGTTTTTAGAGACTGTCAAGAACTGCCCTTAAAAAGAATACCACTTATTAGTAACCTTGAAACGGTCATAAATGCAATTTGGGATTGTAATTTAGATGGAAACAAGACTATTGTAGTTTGCGGCTTTGGCAATATCGGGTCATTGCTTGCGGTGACATTAAAATATCATTATCATATAGATGTTAAAATTATTGAAACAAATGCTTGGCGAAAACAAAAGGCCGTTACATTAGGCTTTGAAGTTTATAATAGTGAAGACGGATTTGATATTGCTTTTAATACTTCTTCAAATGAAAAGGCGCTTCAGTTTTGCATAGACCATGCTAATGAAGAAGCTGAAATAATAGAATTAAGTTGGTACGGAGATTCAACAGTAAAGCTCCAATTAGGAGAAAATTTTCATAAGAACAGATTGCGGTTAGTAGCAAGTCAAGTCTCAAAAATTCCAATAAAAAAACGCGGCGAGTTTGACTATTACAAACGAAAACAATTAGCTGTAACTATTTTAAAGAATTCGATATTCGATGAATTGATTACTACTATTATACCTTTTAAAGAAGCACCTCTTTTTTTTAATAGTTTGCGTGATAATACAATTCCCGAAGGACTCATATATCTTATAAAATATTAACTATGTATACGGTAAAAGTTAGAAACTCAATAATGATTGCACATTCGTTACCTCATAAATTTTTCGGACCAGCTCAAAATATGCATGGGGCTACTTATGTTGTTGATGTTACATTTTCTTCTGAAGATGTTGATGAGCATAATGTGGTCATCGATATAGGCAAAGCTAAGGATATCACTAAGAACATTTTAAGCCATTTGAATTATGCAAATTTAGATGAGCTCCCCCAATTTAAAGGAAAACTTACAACAACAGAGTATATCGCAAAATATATTCATGACGAAATAAAAGAAGAAACAAAACCCTTCTTTAGCGGACAAATCAGTGTATGCCTTGGTGAAACTCATGATGCTTGGGCAAGTTATTCAGGGAATTAATAGTGGCAATTAAATTAATAGATAAAGATATAGAAACATGGAGCATTTACAATGCACTTATGCTTACTATTGCTGTTCCAATAAGTCTAGTATACCAACAACTGCAACTTTTACTTGTTTTATTCGGCCTGTCTTTGATATCATTAATCTATGTAAACCGAAAGGATTTGTTCGGATCAAAACCAATCTTTGGAATAGCTAATTCTATTACCCTAATTCGGTTTTTTATCATATTCTGCAGCTTTTTTTATATAGATTTCAAAAACGACACTAGATTACTTTTTTATACTTTATCCATTGCCGTAGTATTAGACTTTTTTGATGGTAAAGCTGCAAGATATTTTAAGGAATCTTCTTTTTTTGGTCAGTATTTTGATATGGAAATCGATGCATTTTATGTGCTATTGATGTGCTGTTACTATTATTTGTTTTTCGATATTCCGTTTTGGATATTAATTCCAGGTTTGTTACGATATCTTTTTAGATTGTATACTTTTTGCTTTCCTAAAAAGAACTATGTGGAAAGTAAGAAAAGGTATGGGGCCATTATAGCGGCCTCTTTCTTTATTGTGCTATTAATTGGTTTAGTGACTCAAGGCAGTTTACAATATTTCATTTTACTACTAGGTTCATTAGCGATACTAGTTTCATTTTCAATAGGAATTATTGAATATCATTCGCAATGAAAGTTCAATTTTTAA
>CAZKQM010000141.1:0-4169 GCA_964554895.1 uncultured Maribacter sp.
GATACTATTATTTTATCAATTTATTATGCATGCATAATAAATTTTATAACTATTTTTTGAATTCAGACGGCTATAAATTGCCATATATTTTCCTATTTTTGCACACGTTTTGAACGCAAGCAAAATCAAAAAATAAATGAAGACAATACAATTTAGAGAAGCGATTGCAGAGGCGATGTCAGAAGAAATGAGACGTGATGAGTCTATTTACCTGATGGGTGAGGAAGTAGCGGAGTATAACGGCGCTTACAAAGCATCAAAAGGAATGCTTGATGAGTTTGGCGCAAAAAGAGTCATTGACACACCAATTTCTGAATTAGGTTTTGCTGGTGTTGGCGTAGGTTCAACAATGACTGGTAATCGACCTATTATTGAATTCATGACCTTTAACTTTGCGTTGGTTGGTATTGATCAAATCATTAACAATGCCGCAAAAATTAGGCAAATGTCGGCAGGGCAGTTTCCTTGTCCTATAGTATTTAGAGGTCCAACAGGTTCTGCAGGTCAATTAGCCGCTACCCACTCTCAAGCATTTGAAAGTTGGTATGCCAATTGTCCTGGTTTAAAAGTTGTGGTTCCTTCGAATCCTGCTGATGCGAAAGGTTTATTAAAATCAGCAATACGTGATGATGATCCTGTAATTTTTATGGAGTCTGAACAAATGTATGGCGATAAAGGAGAAGTGCCTGAAGGCGAATACACTATTCCGTTAGGGGTTGCAGATATACGAAGAGAAGGTAGTGATGTCACAGTTGTTTCTTTTGGTAAAATTATCAAAGAAGCTGACAAAGCAGCAGAAGAACTTGAAAAAGAAGGTATTAGTTGTGAGATTATTGACTTACGTACCGTTAAGCCGCTTGATTATGACGCAATTTTGAATTCAGTCAAAAAAACAAATCGTTTGGTCATTTTAGAAGAGGCTTGGCCTTTTGGTAATGTTTCAACCGAGATTACGTATCATGTTCAAGAAAATGCCTTTGATTATTTAGATGCACCGATTGCTAAGATAAATACAGCCGATACGCCTGCACCTTACTCTCCTGTTTTATTAGAAGAGTGGTTGCCTAACCATAAAGATGTGATTAGAGCTGTTAAAAAAGTGATGTACAAATAAGTAGACTTTATTGTAAAGCTATATTTGCTTCGTCGACCAAGGTTGACGAAGCATTTTCTTTTTAAGAGTAAAGTGTTATGATCTATACTTTAATATTACAATGGTCGATGATCGTAAAATTGGAACATTGTTTGAGTAAATTGTAGTTGAATAAAACTTTTTAATGAATAATTTTTTTCAAAGTACATTACTGTTTTTGCTTTTTTCTTATCTAGCTTTTGGTCAAACTAAGGTGGGAGGTATTGTGGTTGATGAAAATGACGAGCCCGTTGCTTTTGCTAATGTTGTTTTTAAAGATTCTAATGAAGGAACCATTACAAATGATAATGGTCGTTTTTACTATGAATCTGATAAAAGTTATTCGGCGCTTATAATATCTTTTATTGGGTATGAAAATCAAGAAATAGCCTTAGTGTCCAAGATTAATTATGACCTTAAAATTAGGCTTCAAGAGGCTACTGAAAAGCTCAATGAAGTGGTTGTAATTTCAGGTAAACAATCAAAAAAGAACAATCCTGCTATAGAAATATTAAAGAAGATTTGGGCTAAAAAAAGAATAAACGGACTACGAAAATTCAGGCAGTACCAATATGATAAATATGAAAAGGTAGAGTTTGATTTAAATACAATCGATAGTGCCGTGATGAAAAGGAAAATTTTCAAAGGCCTCGAATTTGTTTTTCAAGATTTAGATACTTCCCGTATAACAGGAAAAACCTATTTACCTATTTTCTTGAACGAAACCTTTTCTGAAGTTCATGGTGATAATTTAATAGACGAAGAAAAAGAAAAAATTATAGGAAATAAGAATTCAGGCTTTGATAACAATCAGGCTATAATTGGTTTTGTGGCTGATTTGTACCAAGAGTATGATATTTATGACAATTACTTAAAATTCTTTGACAAGAGTTTTACCAGTCCCTTATCAAAAACCGGAGTGGATACCTATAATTATGCATTGCGTGATAGTGCTTTTATTGATAACAAATGGTGTTACAATATTGTGTATTACCCAAGGCGTAAAAATGAATTGACCTTTAAAGGCGATTTTTGGGTCAATGATTCTACCTATGCCGTCAAAAATATTAATCTTGAAGTAACCAAAAGCGCGAATATTAATTGGGTCAAAGAAATTTATATAGAGCAAGATTTTGAGGTAGTTAATGATTCTCTATTTCTTCTAAAACGAGACTATATGTTGAGTGATTTTAGTTTTGAAAAAAAGGAAGAATCACAGGGGATTTACGGAAAACGTACCACAGTTTTTGGCAATTATATTTTTGATGAAAAAAAACCGAAAGATTTTTATAAAAAGGATAAAAATCCGTTTGATCCTAATGCTATAGTGCAAGATGATTCATTTTGGGAAAAGAACCGTCTTGAAGGTTTAAATAAGGATGAAGTAGGAATTTATAAGCTATTAGATACCTTAAAAACCGTTCCGAAGTTTAAATCGTACTACAATCTTGTCAGTATTTTAGGATCAGGTTATGTTGAAATTGATCAATGGAATCTTGATTTAGGATCAGTTTACGACGTGTATGGTTTTAATCAAGCAGAAGGTCATCGAATTCGATTGGGGGCACGAAGTTATTTCGGCGAGAATGATCCATGGCGAGTTGAGGTATATGGTGCTTATGGCTTTCGAGATAAGAAGGTAAAACACGGTTTTTCAGCTAAATTTTTACTAAATCAAAAGAATAGACTCATTATTTCGGGGGGTAATCGGCGCGATGTTGAACAGTTGGGCGTTAGTTTAACAGCAACCAATGATGTTTTGGGTAGAAGTATAGCATCTTCTTCGGTCTTGACCGTAGGTGCCAATAATCGCTTGACCAATATCAATTTGAGTGCCCTCAATATTGAATTAGAACCTATAACTAATCTCAGAATTGGAGTAGGAGGTACTTTTAGAACATTAAGTTCTGCATTACCAAATGATTTTAGCTTAGACTTTATTGATCCATCAACCGATACCGGAATTTCTTCTGAATTACATCAATTTGATTTTAACACTTTACTCATTTATACCCCTGGTAAGAAGACGATTGGTTATGGGGTTGAAAGAAGAGATATCAATGATAATTACAGTACCCTTTTATTAAAATATACCCGAGGAATTGAAGGTGTTTGGAACAGTGATTTCGATTATGATAAACTTCAATTTTCTTATACCCAACCATGGCAGGTCGGTGGTTTTGGCAGACTTTTAACCACTTTGGAGGTAGGTAAAACCTTTGGTGAAGTACCTTTAGGTTTGTTAAATGTGATTCCTGGTAATCAAACTATTTTCTCGAATTATGGTACGTTTACTAATCTCGATTTCTATGAGTTTGTGAGCGATACCTACGCCTCATTTCACTTGCAGCATAATTTTAATGGGCGTTTGTTTTCAAGAATTCCTTTTTTAAGAAAGTTAAACTTAAGAGAAATCTTAGGTTTTCGTGCTGTATGGGGAGAACTTTCAGAGGCAAACTTAGCGCTAAATCAACCAGCAAACGTTACCACATTTTTACAAGCGCCTAGTGATCGTATTTACTACGAATATTCAATCGGGGTGGGTAACATATTAAAAATACTTCGTATCGATTTTAACTTTAGAGGTAATTATTTGAATAGCCCCAATGCAAGACCTTTTGGTGTGACAGGTACTTTCGGATTTAGTTTTTGATATTAAAATCACTAGTTATTTTTTTCATAGAATCTTTAGATTTTTATTATTTAGGTGATTAATGTCTGGTATTAATATTGTTCTAGTTTATTAGTTTGTTGACCTTTTTCTAAACGTTCTCTTTTAATATTAACCAAATTTAGGTGGATAAATAAGGAAATTGAAGCCAATCCTAATATAATGGATGAAATTTGATAATATAAAGTTTCTCCTTTAGTAAGCCCTGTTTTTACTAATGCACTTAAGAAGATACCTAATAAAAATATGCTTAAAATTGAAAATAAAGAGCTTGTGATTCGCGATTGAAGTATATTAACAATTCCGCTTTTGTAATTTGACTTATTACGTAAAATAAGGGTTATGAATATTCCACATAATAATAAG
>CAZKQM010000142.1:0-4104 GCA_964554895.1 uncultured Maribacter sp.
ATTAAAATTATAAAGTCATAGCAATACGTAAAAGATTTAGGCCCCAACCTAGGAGAGAGAATAAAAATCCTCATAAAATTAATGCAAGAATAATCGCTCCTGAAGTTAGATTAGTTGGCGACAATGTTGAAGTGGGTGTTTACCCACTTGCAAAAGCCATGGAATTGGCAGCCGAAGCAGAATTAGATTTAGTTGAAATTTCGCCTAAAGCTGACCCACCAGTTTGTAAAATCATTGATTATAAGAAGTTTCTTTATGAACAAAAGAAACGTGACAAAGCCATGAAGGCAAAAGCTACCAAGGTAATAGTCAAAGAAATAAGATTTGGTCCGAATACTGATGACCATGATTATGAGTTCAAAAAGAAACATGCTGAAAAGTTCTTGAAAGACGGAGCAAAATTAAAAGCATATGTTTTTTTTAAAGGAAGGTCTATTGTGTATAAAGATCAAGGAGAAATACTATTATTAAGACTGGCATCAGAACTAGAGGAGTTGGGAAAAGTGGAACAAATGCCACGATTAGAAGGAAAGCGAATGACCATGTTTATTGCTCCTAAAACTAAAAAGTAAATCATCACACCTTACAATTTGAAGCCATTACGGTTTTCAAATAAAACGTTGCCCAATAAATAATAATATAAATTAATAGGATATAACGCTGCTTATTTCAAGCAGCGTTTGTTATTAAAATAAAAAGAAGTATTTTTGTCGCCCTTTTGGTTGCATTTGAGGGATATCTTTACAACAAAATGTGGCAAGTGAGATAATTAAATATTAGGAAAATGCCTAAACAAAAAACAAAATCTAGTGCCAAAAAGCGATTCAAGCTAACAGGTACCGGAAAAATCAAAAGAAAGCACGCTTTCAAAAGTCATATTTTGACTAAGAAATCGAAAAAGCGAAAGCTAGCTTTGACTCATGATACATTGGTTCATAAAGCTGATGTCAATAGTATTAAAGAGCAATTACGTTTAAAGTAATTCTCAAAACGGTAAATCATTAACCCTGGAGTTGGGCTTTTAAAAGCGTTTTGAATGTTAAGTTTTAAATGTTAAATAAAAATAAATCATTTAACACTTACAACTCAACACTTATAATTTCAAAACCGCCTACTACAAAAACAATTTAAATTATGCCAAGATCAGTAAATTCAGTTGCTTCAAGAGCCAGAAGAAAAAAGGTAATGAAGCAAGCCAAAGGTTACTTTGGAAGACGTAAAAACGTCTGGACAGTAGCCAAAAACGCGGTTGAAAAAGCAATGTTATATGCTTATAGAGATCGTAGAAATAAGAAAAGAACTTTTCGTGCTTTATGGATTACTCGTATCAATGCGGGTGCTCGTATGCACGGCATGTCATACTCGCAATTTATGGGTAAAGTAAAAGCTAAAAATATTGAGCTAAACCGTAAGGTTTTAGCAGATTTAGCTATGAACCACCCAGATGCTTTTAAAGCAATTGTTGACCAAGTAAAATAACTCAAAAACTTATCTCACGGTAAAAGCCAGCTCACAGAGCTGGCTTTTTATTTTTAATTGATTCATCTCTTGCTGTGTTAAACGCCCCAAACCGTCAATACCAACTTTCTGCCTGTAGCATTTTTTCGATGCTCGCATAGATAAATACCTTGCCAAGTACCTAAGTTCATTTTTCCGTCAGTTATAGGTATTTGAACTGAAGCCCCCATTAATGATGCCTTAATATGCGCAGGCATATCATCAGGCCCTTCATAAGTATGAAGGTAATACGGTGCGTTTTCCGGAACCATTGTATTCATATGACTTTCAAAGTCTTTGCGAACCGTTGAATCAGCATTTTCATTTATAGTCAAACTTGCCGAGGTATGTTTAATAAAAACATTTAATATTCCTGTTTTGATATGACGAATGTCAAGAATACTTTCTTTTATTTCATTAGTTATGAGATGAAAACCACGTTCAAAAGATTTTAATTTCAATTCTTTCTGATACATTTTCATAACTCAAAATTAAAAGGATAAAAGTTTAAAATGTGCATTTCTATTAAATGTAGAAGAAATACCTTTGAATACCTAATAACGGCAAATGGATTTATCTCAAATAAAAATAGTAGTCTCTGATATGGATGGCACCTTGCTAAATTCTAATCATGAAGTTAGCGAGCGATTTTTTGAGCTTCATAAGGAACTTAAAAAAAGGGGAATTCAATTTGTTGCCGCCAGCGGCCGCCAATATCATAGTATCATTGACAAATTAGATCGAATAAAAAATGATATTGTGGTCATCGCAGAAAACGGAGCATTGGTTAAAAATCAGGAAAAAGAGCTTTTAGTTACTCCTTTGGAACGAGATATACAAAATGAATTACTTCAAAAAATTGAAACTATTGAAGGGGCACACGCCATGTTATGCGGCAAGTATACCTCGTATTTTGATGGCAAATCTGTTGCCTTTTTAGACCAGCTTAAAGAATATTACAGCAATTATGAAATTCATGATTCTTATGAGCATATTACTGCCGAAATTGTTAAAATTGCCGTGTACCATCCTTTAAGTGCTGAAGATTATATTTTTCCAGTAATGACAGCTTATACCGACCAATTAAAAGTAAAAGTTTCAGGTCAAAATTGGGTAGATCTTAATCATACTAACGCCAATAAAGGATATGCGCTACAAAGGGTGCTACACCACTTTAAACTTCAACCAGAAAACGCTTTAGTGTTTGGAGATTACAATAATGACCTAGAGATGCTATCTCTAACCAAGAACAGCTTCGCTATGAAAAATGCGCATCCGAATGTTTTAGAAGTTGCTAATTTTACTACCTCAAGCAACGATGATTTTGGTGTGGAAATGGTTTTGGATAGACTGATAACACAACGTTAACTTACCAAAGGTAAAAAACTCATACTCAAATCTCAATCAAGTCTTTTGTTTTTTCTTCTGAGCCGCAGGAAACAAAACGTTGTTCAAAATCAAACGATACCCTGGTGATGTTGGGTGCAATTCTAATTCTGTTTTTGGATCCCCTACCCTATGCTGATAATCTTCGGGATCGTGACCACCGTAGAAGGTAAAAAAGCCCTTGCCCTTGATACCGTGAATATAACGGGCTTCTTCATTGACTCTATTCTCGCCTAAAACCAATACATTTGGTTTAACTGTTTTTCTATTAAAAGCCGTTGTTTGACCCATAAAACCTTTTACTAATGCCGTATGATTTTGACAAAGCATAGTTGGTACGGGATCCCATTTTGCTGAGAAATCCATCAGAGAAAAATAGTCTGATTCTTTTTTTACCCGACCTCTTTTTTCAGTCATATCAATTGAAGAAAACTCATATTTAGTCGGACTACGTTCTAAAATAAAGTCCTTAAAGGCAAAGGTTTTGTTGTAATTGAGTTTTGATTGGTAATTGGCATCTGAAGGATCACCATCAAACATAGGCTCGCAAATATCAACGCCATCTGATGCTGAAAGCGCTATATCAAAACTATCAGTAGCTGAGCACATGGCGAACATAAATCCACCTCCAATGACATACTTTCTAATCTTTAAAGCCACCGCTCTTTTCTCTTCTGAAACTTTTGAATAGCCTAATTTAGATGCTAAGGCTTCAGCATCTGCTTTTTGTTGAATGTACCATGGCGCGGCTCTATAACTACCATAAAATTTACCATATTGACCTGAAAAGTCTTCATGATGTAAATGCAACCAATCATATATCGCCAACTTATCATTTAAAACTTCCTCATCATAAACGGTTACATACGGAATTTCAGCATAGGTCAATACCATGGTTACTGCGTCATCCCAAGGGGGATTTCCTTTTGGAGAATACACAGCAATCTTGGGTGCTTTCTCAAGAATTACTGCTTCTTGATTTTGTGAGGGGCTGCTAATTGATTCTAATATACCTTGGGTTTGACTATCTGATAAAATTTCAAAGGAAACCCCACGTATTTGACATTCTTTACGAATACTATCAGCATCGGGTAACAAAAAAGATCCTCCCCGATAATTTAATAACCACTGTACTTTTTGTTGTTTTGACAAAACCCAATAGGTTATTCCGTATGCCTTTAGGTGATTTTTTTGTTCCTCAGCATCCATAGGAATAAGTAT
>CAZKQM010000143.1:0-3747 GCA_964554895.1 uncultured Maribacter sp.
GGATTGTAAAAAAGCAGTATAATCTATAGTACCCTGTTCAGAGATGGGAAATCGGTCATCAGCCAAATCAGGTACTTCTTCTTGCCAGAAATACCAGTAGTTCATAACCTTCCACATAAAATCCTGTACGTCTACACCAGCATTAGCTTCAGCTTCAACCGTTGCCGGAATGGCGAAATCATCATTTGATTTGCTACAGGACATTCCTATAAACAGGAATACTAATAATCCTATTCTCAAACTCTTCATCATAGTATTAATATTAAATAGCTTTTTCTATAGTGCAAATCATACTATTATATCAAATTAAACGCCGCCATTTACTTATTATTTGGGCTCATGGAAGGTTCAACCATGCCATCCATAAACATCATATTATTCAGGGGGCTAAACTCTTTGGAACTGGAAAAGTGCTCTATTGGATAAATAGGTTCAAAATTTAGTTTAGCAGTTGTGCCGTTTATTATATTTAGTGTTAAAGCTAACAAGGGTTCCTGCAAGTCACCCAAACTACCAAGATTGGTTAAATCTTCGCGCAAGGGGTGATCAGGGATAAACCCAGCTGTATAGTCTGAAAACCCTATGGAATTTTCAATTCTTCCGCAGAGGGGTGTTAAAGCGAATTGATTTTCAGGATTCACGTTCGGTTCACTGGTGTTGCTTAAAAAGATATTTCCATCCAAATCATCGATAAACGTAAATGAAAATTCATTTTTACCTGTGGTAACATCACCTATTTGCACAATTTCAATATATGGGTCTAGTGTATTGATAATAAATTCACTCGCCGATGCGGTTGCCGCACTTGTAATAACATAGAGACGATTCAGGTTTAGATTATTAATTGCAGAACCATCAATAGTCGTTTCTGTAAAATTGATATCATCTGAAAACTGAGCTTGTAGTTTATTATTCCATCTATCTTTGGCAAGAATTTCACCGGTTTGGCTAGCATAAATTGAACTGGCCAATTGTTGAGCGGAGGACACTCGACCACCACCATTATATCTCAAATCCAAAATAAGTTCATTAATTCCAGCAGACTTTAACTCTCCAAAAGCATTGTTCAATTCTTCGTCAAAGGTTGCATTAAACGAATTGTACATCAAATACCCAATTTTATTACCCGCTTGTTCAATAACCGTGTTAACTAAAATTGGGTTTTCTACAAAATTTTCTTCTTTTGTTAGTGATACCTCTATACCCGTATTTTCAATAATGCCATTTTCCACCATAGCCAGGTTTAAAACATAAGTGTCAGCATCACCGAATAATAAATCCCTCCAATTATCTAGGGTTAGATCCGTACCATTAACCCCAGTAAAAAAATCACCTCGTCCAATATTTTTTCCATCTGCATTGGAACCAGGTAGTATATATCGAACAAAACCGAATAAGTTATCTGTATCTGCTATTATACCAAGGCCAAATTCAACACCATTAGTTTTTGAAACGCCCTGCAAGCTCTGCAGAAGCGTGCTATAATCTTCAGTAATTCTACTAAACCTATCTATTGCCGCTGCTTCACCTACTACATTCTCATGTTGATAACAGATATTAAAAAAGAAGTCAGACGGATTTCCTCCGGTAGAAAGAAATTCGGCATACGAAGGGTCATCTAATGAGGGGAATTTGCTATCAGCCAAATCAGGAACATCTTGTTGCCAGAAATAGTAAATGTTCATGATTTGCCACATAAAATCTTGAACAGGAAAATCAGCAACAGAATTTACTACCGTCTCTTCTTGCTCTTCTTGTTCTTGCTCTTGCCCAATTTCTTCAAGTTCAGCAATATCATCACTATCACAGCTTAAGGCCATAAATGCAAAAGCCAACAACAAAAGGAAGTATTTTTTCATTTTCATTTTTTTAGGTATTCTTAAATTAAGTCGCCACAACTGCAAAACATTACACCTTATCTTTGAGACATCTTATGGCTTAACAACATAAAGCACAAAAACCCTACCATTATTCTTTATGGGTTAACATGGGTGAACTTTTTTAAGTTTAGCAAAGATAAATTGTTAAACACTGCCCTAAAATAGGGACATTGATAAGAATAAAAAATTTATTGTAACAAAAATCGTTGTACTTCGTCTTGCTTATGTAAACGGTTAAGAAACCGCTTTCAAACAACGACCAACTAAAAATGAAGCAATCTGAATTTTTAAATGTAGTAATGCCTTTTAAGGATAAGCTTTTTAGACTAGCAAAGCGTTTGCTTGTTTCCAGGGAAGAGGCCGAGGATGCGACACAAGAAATTCTTTTGAAACTTTGGAATAAGAATGCCTCTTTCGAGAAGTATAAGAATGTAGAAGCTTTTGCAATGACGATGACGAAGAACTTTTGTTTGGATCGTTTAAAATCCAAACAAGCCGGTAATTTAAAGCTGGTTCATAGCAACTATCAAGAAAAGGGAAGCCTTTTACAAAAGCAAATAGAAGCGAAGGACAGTGTAAGTTGGGTAGAACGCATTATGGAAGAGTTACCCGAGCAGCAGAAGATGGTTTTGCAATTGCGCGATATAGAGGAATATGATTATGATGAGATTGCAGAAATGCTTGATATGCAACCCACAGCAGTGCGTGTTGCCTTATCAAGAGCAAGAAAAACAGTAAGAGAAAAATTGACCCAAAAACATAGTTATGGAATTGGATAATATCGAAAAATTAGTAGAAAAATATTTTGAAGCGACAACAACGGTAGCTGAAGAAAAAACACTTCGAGGTTATTTCTCTCAAGAAGAGGTAGCTGATCATCTTGAGCAATATGCGCCCATGTTTCAATATTTTTCTGTTGCTAAGGAAGAAAAATACACAAAACAAGTTCCTTTAGATTCGCTAGCAACAGTGACTAAAAAACGATTCGATTTTAAATGGTTGTCGGTAGCGGCCGTAGGGCTTCTGATTTTTGGTATCTATTTTGGTAATGGTTACCTAGAAAATCAACGTGAAGAACAAAGACAAGCAGAATTGGCGTATCAAGAAACTAAAAAAGCATTGAACCTTTTAGCTGAGAACTTTAACCGTGGTACTGAAAAAGTAGCGTATTTGAATCAATTTGAAGCAACAAAACAGAAAGTATTTAATAAATAGTAAAATCCCTCAAAACAATTAATATGATTTCCTCTCGCGAGGCAATGACAAAAACAGAAGTATTATGAAAAAGATAGTAGCAATATTAGCAATCGCCTTAATCCCTTTAACAGGGCTCTCACAAAGTATTTTCGATAAATACGAAGATTTAGATGATGTGAGTGCCGTGGTGGTAAGTAAAAGCATGTTTAATCTTTTAGCAAAGATGGATGTCGATGTTGATGACCCAGAAGCGCAAGAATATATGGATATGGCTCAAAACTTAAGTGGGTTGAAGGTTTTTATAACCGAAAACCCTAAGATATCCGCTGACATGAAAGGCGAGGTTACCAAGTATTTAAAGTCTTCGCAAATGGAGGAGCTAATGCGTGTAAAGGACAAAGATGCCAACGTAAAATTCTATATCAGAAATGGTAAAGATGAAGACCACGTTAGTGAACTATTAATGTTCGTCACCGGAATGAAAAACGTAGATGTTGAGTTAAATGGGCGCAAGTTTGAAACCGTACTGTTATCCTTAACAGGTGATATTGATTTGAACAAAATTGGCTCACTGACAAAAAAAATGAATCTTCCTGAAGAATTGAATAAAGCAGGAAAGAAAAACTAACAAATTTCCCAAATCAATAATTAAAATTATCATCAATCAAGT
>CAZKQM010000144.1:0-3664 GCA_964554895.1 uncultured Maribacter sp.
TTTATGGACGCAAAAATGCAAAAAAAGATTGATGGATTTATGGATGAGGTCAGAACACGTAATGGCCACGAACCTGAATTCATTCAAGCCGTACAAGAGGTTGCGGAAACTGTTATTCCGTATATCGCACGAAAGAAAATATATAGTGGTAAAAACATTTTGCTACGCATGGTCGAGCCAGAAAGGTTACTTTCTTTTAGAGTCTCTTGGATTGACGACAATGGTGAAATTCATGTAAACCGTGGGTATAGAATACAAATGAACTCTGCTATCGGCCCCTACAAAGGAGGGCTTCGATTTCACCCTTCAGTAAATGCCAGTATTTTGAAGTTCTTGGCTTTCGAACAAGTCTTTAAAAATAGTTTAACAACTCTGCCTATGGGAGGTGGTAAAGGAGGTTCTGACTTTGACCCTAAAGGAAAATCTGATGATGAGGTGATGCGATTTTGTCATGCATTTATGACAGAATTAAGCCGTCATATAGGTCCGAATACTGATGTTCCTGCTGGTGATATTGGTGTAGGCGCAAGAGAGATAGGTTTTCTTTTCGGTATGTATAAGAAAATAAGAAACGAATTTACAGGAGTCTTAACGGGTAAGGGACGTTCTTGGGGAGGTTCACTAATACGACCTGAAGCTACCGGTTATGGTACCGTATATTTTGCTCAGAGCATGTTGAAGACAAGAGATATGAGTTTTGAAGGAAAAAATGTCGTGATTTCAGGTTCAGGTAATGTAGCCCAATTTGCTGCAGAAAAAGCCTTGCAACTCGGAGCTAAAGTGTTGACTCTCTCTGATTCTCAAGGGTATGTAATCGATAGCGAAGGAATTGACAAGAAAAAGTTGGCCTATGTAATGGACTTGAAGAATAATAAAAGAGGACGTATATCTGAATACGCGAAAAAGTATAAATCAGCAAAATTTGTAAAAGGGAAAAGGCCTTGGGAAGTGAAGTGTGATATTGCATTACCTTGTGCAACCCAAAACGAATTAAGTGGTGCAGATGCTAAAAAACTTTTAAAAAACAAATGCATTTGTGTAGCCGAAGGAGCCAATATGCCTTCAACACCAGAAGCAATTCATGCTTTTGAAAAAGAGAAAATACTCTTCGCACCAGGAAAAGCTTCAAATGCAGGTGGTGTTGCAACCTCTGGTCTAGAGATGTCACAAAATTCACTTCGTATAAGTTGGACTCGTGAAGAGGTTGATCAAAAGCTGAAAGATATTATGGAAGATATACATGATTCTTGCATTCAATATGGAAAAGAGAAAGATGGATACTGTAACTATGTCAAAGGGGCAAATATTGCCGGCTTTGTAAAAGTTGCCGATGCTATGTTAGCGCAAGGTGTAATTTAAATACTCATCTTAAAATTAATTAAAGGCTAGTGAATTATCACTAGCCTTTTTTTTTGGGGATACCGTTATTTTTAAACTAGCTTTAGCAACCTAAATTAAAGTTGTCGACCAAGGTGCTCTTCAATTCTATTGAATTTCTTGTTTTTCTTGTCCTATTTTTTGTGGGCTATAGGTTTGTTTTTCCATCAAAATTGAAACTGCAGAATGCATTTCTATTAATTGCTTCCTATATTTTCTACGGATGGTGGGATTATCGATTTCTTTCACTCATTTTACTTTCTACACTAGTTGATTATTATATAGGCTTAGCGCTTTACAAATCAAAAAAAGACAGACAAAGAAAGCTACTTTTATGGGGAAGTATTTTGTTCAATTTAGGCGTTTTAGGATTCTTTAAATATTTTAATTTCTTTCTTGATTCATGGGTTGATTTGACACATGCCATTGGGTATGAAAATCAGAGTACCTGGTCATTAAACATCATTCTACCTGTAGGGATATCTTTTTATACGTTTCAGACCATGTCTTATACCATTGATATTTATCGAAACAAATTAAAGCCTACTTCAGATTTCATTTCATTTGCCACTTTCGTAGCCTTTTTTCCACAATTAGTTGCAGGCCCTATTGAGAGAGCGACCAATTTGTTACCTCAAATTCTAAAAAACAGACATTTTGATAAAGATAAGGCGATACAAGGGCTAAGACTGATTGCTTGGGGCTTGGTTAAAAAGGTGGTTATTGCGGATAGCCTTGCTTTAAAAGTTGATGATATTTTCAATAATTATTCTGATTTTGGCGGGGGAGTTTTATGGTTGGGAGCCCTCTATTTTGCCATTCAAATTTATTGTGACTTTAGCGGTTATTCTGATATGGCTATAGGGGTCTCAAAACTATTTGGTATAGAACTAATGTCTAATTTCAAATTCCCTTATTTTTCAAGAAATATTGGGGAGTTTTGGCGACGGTGGCATATCTCGTTATCCACTTGGTTTAGAGATTACGTTTACATTCCGTTAGGTGGGTCAAGAGGTTCAAAGTGGTTATCATTACGCAATATCTTTGTCATTTTCTTAGTGAGTGGTTTTTGGCACGGAGCCAATTTTACCTTTATCGTTTGGGGGGCAATTCATGCGGCTCTATTTATACCCATTTATCTATTAGGTCAGAATCGAAAACATACGGGTACTATAGTAGCTCAGAACAAATGGCTACCCTCTTTCAAAGAATTTCTACAAATGTTGAGCACTTTTTTGGTGGTGCTTTTAGCTTGGGTTTTTTTCAGGAGCGAAAACCTGACACAAGCTTTTGAATATTTGACCTTGATGTTTACAACTATTGATTTTCCGCCTATTTATAAAAGTGGGTTGTACAGTGTATGGGCGTTATTATTTATAGATTGGATTATAAAAGGCGACGAACGACTCCGTTTGCCTAGTTTAAAAAAATATGACAAAAGAATAGTAAGAGTGGGCGAAGCTTTTTGTATTCTGATTGTGGTGTATTTAATCAGTTTAAATTTGAGTTCCGGACAATTTATTTATTTTCAATTTTAGATGAAATCTTTTCTTAAAAACATAGCGTTTTACGCCAGTATCGTACTCTTGTATTTTATGGCAACTGGGCTTTTTAATTATAGTTATGACCCTTATGGTATTTTAGGAAACAGAAAAGAATTTGTTGGTATTCGGCCTAATGAGCATAGCCTGAAAGTTCAACATGTGTTAGATAATACAAGTGCATACAATAGTTTTTTATTTTCAAATTCTAAAGGCGGTGCGCTACATTTTAATCAACTAAATAGTGCAAATGAACAATGGTATAATATGACCTATTCATTAGGTACACCTGAAGAATTTTACAATGATTTACTTCGATTTTTAGAACATAATATTGAAATTAAAAATGTAGTTGTTGCCTTAGATGACGGTGCTATTTTTGAGAGAACTAGCGCACATGAAAATCAAGCATCACGAAAATATATCAATTTAGAAGAGAAAAAATTGAATTGGGAATATTTGTTCTTGCCCATTTCTTTTAAAAAAATGAAGCAGATTGATACCACTAAAAAACATATTGTTCATGATGTTTTCAAAGACGGAAATTATTACGCAAAAAATGCACGTCCTTTAAATTGTGAATTGAATAAAAAACCGGTTTTAGAGTTAAATTCTGAGGAAATTTTGACTCCGAAAGATGGTTTTTTGTCCCAAATAAAGGTATTTAGAAAGATTCAAAGTCTTTGTAAAAAACATTCAATCAATTTGGTTTTTTTGGCACATCCTACGTCTAAAGAAAACTATTT
>CAZKQM010000145.1:0-3538 GCA_964554895.1 uncultured Maribacter sp.
TTGCCTATTTTATTGTTGTATTTTGGGGTATTGCTTTTTATTTCATGATATTCTTTCAGCAAGGCTACTAGTTCACTTCCAGTTTTTTCGAATGATACCTTTTTAGTTTCCTTTTGAAGTTTACGGGCAAGTTCCCCAATATTGGTGAAATGTTGGTTCACCCTCTTCTTAATATTTTTGGTCTTACCGATAAAAATGATGTCCCCATCCTTATTATGCATATAATACACTCCAGTTTCTGATGGCAAGTTTTCAACGATATCAAGCTGTTTTGCAGAAAGTTCTCCGGTTGATCCTTCCCTGATAACTGATTTAATAATGGTTTTATCAGAGTCTTTCGTTAATAACAGTTTAAACAATTTTAAAGTTGCGATTGCATCTCCATTTGCCCGATGCCTATCTGTAACCGGTATACCCAATGAGCGTACCAACTTACCCAGACTGTGAGATTCTGCTTCTGGAATCAATTGTTTGGATAGATCTACCGTACAAAGGGTTCTTCGTTGAAAGTCATAACCCAATCTTCGAAATTCAGTTCTTAATATTCTGTAATCGAATTGTGCATTGTGGGCCACTAAAATAGCATCTTCAGTGATTTCAATGATTCTTTTTGCTACTTCATGAAACTTAGGTGCAGTATGTAACATTTTGTTATTGATGCCCGTGAGATTGACCACAAAGGGTTGAATAGTTCGTTCTGGATTTATGAGCCCAACAAATTTATCGACTACTTCATGCCCATTAAATCGATGAATAGCTATTTCCATGATACCCTCTTCATTGTATTTACCCCCAGTACTTTCTATATCTAAAATGGCATACATGAAAAATGATGGTTTTATGAATAATTTCTAGCACCAAAGATACTACTTCCAATACGTACCATAGTGCTACCCTCTTCTATGGCAATTTTATAATCACCGCTCATACCCATAGAAAGAATAGGAAGGTCAGACAGTTTTGTTTTCAGCAGGTCGAAACAAGATTTCAATATTTTGAATTCTTTACGTACCTGTGCTGTATCATCGGTAAAGGTTGCCATGCCCATCAAACCCTTGATATTTATATTTTTAAGAGCCTTAAAATCATCAGAATCCATCATTTCTAAAAGTTCTTTCTGGTTCAAACCAAACTTGGTCTCTTCTTCGGCAATATGTATTTGAAGTAAGCAAGAAATTACTCTTTCATGTTTTAATGCTTGCTTATTGATTTCTTTTAGTAGTCGCAGACTATCAACACCATGGATCAAATCAACGTATTCAGCCATGTATTTGACCTTATTGCGTTGCACATGGCCAATCATGTGCCATTTGATATCTTTTGGTAAGGATTCCCATTTTTGGGTCATCTCTTGGACTTTGTTTTCACCAAAAATCCGTTGTCCTGATTCATATGCCAATAGCAAGTCTTCAAGTGGTTTTGTTTTTGAAACAGCAACTAGGGTCACATTTTCAGGAAGCCCTTCTTTAATTAGTTTTAGGTTTTTAGCTATTGACATTATGATTTACTATTTGTAGTTCTTGCTCCATTAGAATCTGGTTAGTTATCATTTATGGACTTTAGGTATAGTTGATTTGACGGTATTCAACAATATACATGATTGGTTTATAGTTTATAAATGCTTAATCCACTGCGCAATTTAGGTTCAATATAGGTGCTTTTCGGGGGCATTACCAAGCCCTGATCTGCAACTGCTTTTACCTCATCAATTGTTATTGGTACCAAACTGAACCCCACAGTGAAATTACCCTTATCAATGGCATCTTTCATTTTTAGTAGGTTGTATTTACCATAACCGTATGCTATTCTACTATCATTTCGAAGATCATGAATGCCCAATATGGGTTCTAAGATGGTCTTATATAAAATCTGAGTATCTAGAGTACTCAGTGCATCGGTGAAATCATAAACTTTTTTACGTAGGTATAACGAATAGAACTGCCCGTCTAGATACATACTAAAGTGATGCTTTTTAGAAGGCTTGTAAATGCCATCGTCTTTTTCTTCTATTCGGTAATAGGTGTCTAGTTGAATTAAAAACTCTTCTTTTGAAAATCCGTTGAGATCCTTCACCATTCTGTTGAATTCGTAAATTTTTACTTCCGACTCTGGAATCAGATATGACATGAAGAAATTATATGGTTCATTACCGGTATGTGATGGATTACGGGCCTTTAACTCTTCACGCAACAAAAAGGAAGAGGCACTTCTGCAATGTATAGCGCTTCAGAAGTATCAAAAATTTCTTGAATTTGAAGAATTACATCACTATCCACTACTTTCCAAACCTGATGTCTAATTCTATCAGTTGTGGTAAAATCATATTCAGGAGTATTTTGGGTCTGCTGAGTTAGTAATTGGGTTATTTTAGCATTGTTTTTATAGGTCATTAGTACCGGCTCTGCATTGAAACCTACGGTATTGAGGTAATCTGCAAACAACTCTTCCCTACTTCTTAGGGTATCTTCATGCTTTTTTATAATATCATTTGTGTAATCATCAACACTGGTTGCACAAAAGAAACCTAAGCTTTTAAAATCATTATTTTCAATTTGATAGAGGTAAAAACAAAAATTTTCATCTTGTATAAAGATATTTTCCTCCAAAAATTCGAGATACCTATTATGCACCAGTTTGAACCGTTCTTTTCCTGAAATATTTTTGTGGAACTTAAATCCAGGATTGATGATGTGTAAAAATGAAAAAGGGTTGTGAGCCAGTATGGCATTACGTTCTTCAACGTCATATTCTTCATAAGATTTTGAAGCAACGAAAGAGACTTTGTCCTTGGTCGGCCTTATGGCCCTAAATGGTTTTACAGTAGCCATTATGCTTTAAATTGTGCGGCTACTTGTTCGGCTTTTCGTGATGTGGTATAGTCATAAAAACCTTCTCCTGATTTAACCCCTAGTTTACCTGCCATTACCATATTCACAAGTAGGGGACAAGGGGCATATTTTGGATTCTTAAATCCGTCATACATCACTTTTAAGATGGATAAACACACATCTAAACCGATAAAGTCTGCCAACTGTAAAGGTCCCATAGGGTGAGCCATGCCAAGTTTCATCACAGTATCAATTTCTTTCACACCAGCGACTTGATTGTATAAGGTCTCAATCGCTTCATTTATCATTGGCATTAGAATACGGTTGGCTACAAAGCCGGGATAATCATTAACTTCAGTAGGGGTTTTACCCAATTTTTCTGAAAGTTGCATGATACTTTCCGTTACAAGATCTGACGTATTATAACCCCTTATAATTTCTACCAATTTCATTATGGGTACAGGATTCATAAAATGCATGCCTATTACTTTATCGGGTCTTTTGGTCACCGAGGCAATTTGGGTTATTGATATGGATGAGGTATTGGAAGCCAGAATCGTTTTCGCATCGCAAACACTGTCCAATTCCTTAAAGATACCCAGTTTTATTTCAAGGTTTTCGGTAGCGGCCTCAACTACTAAATCGGTATTGGCAACACCGTTTTTTAAATTAGTATGCGAGGTAATATTACCTAAAGTAACGTTTTTATC
>CAZKQM010000146.1:0-3420 GCA_964554895.1 uncultured Maribacter sp.
GCGATGATGAAATTGGCTAGCCCCTTAGATGATTTTGTGCTTCCAAAATTAGATTGAGATCTTTTTCAAAATCAATTATAATTGTCATATAATTTATAGGAGAAAACCAATGAAATGTTGAACAACATACAAAAGCGCGTATTATGTCGAATTTTTATTGGTTTATGAAGAATTCAGTTTACATAATATACTTTTGCAACTTAAAATCTGTTTTAAAATTTAGATAAGCTTTTATAATCAAACCCCCAGAATATAAAAAAATGCAAAAAGCAATATCCACAGTAATTAAAGTAAAATTTTTAGTGTTTGCATTAGGTATAATGACACTATATAGTTGTTCTTCTGATGCTGAAGAAAATGAAGTTGAAATGATCAATGAATCCATGGATATGGATGATGATATTGACGACATGACAGATGATATGATGGATGATATGACCGATGATATGATGGATGACATGACCGATGATATGATGGATGATGATTCGACTACAAGTGAGTTTGGTTTATCTGCGGAGCTTGAACCATGGGAAAATTTTGATTTATCGCAATGGAACATTGATACACCAGCTTTTGATACGGATGGTTTTTCATTGCGCCATGGCGAATTAAATTGGGACCCTTTAGCAACAAGTGATTCAAGACCTTTCTTTTTTACCCATACTGATGGTGGTATGCGATTCGTTTCTACGGTAGGTGGGGCCAAGACAAGTCAAAACACAAAATTTTCTCGTTCTGAATTGCGTGAAATGTTGCGAGCAGGCAATACCAGTTTTTCAACCCAAGGTGCCAATGGCAATAATTGGGCATTAGGATATCAGCCTGGGAATACGAACCATGGTGGTCGAAATGGAGTTTTAGCAGCTACATTGCGTGTTAATCAAGTAACAATAACAGGTAACGGATTACACCCAGGAAGAACAATTATCGGTCAAATTCATGCTGATAACGATGAGCCAGCAAGATTATATTTTAGAAAATTACCCAATGCTGAATTTGGCTGTATTTATTTAGAGCACGAAATTCGTGATGGTAATGATGTTACCTTTAATTTAATTGGCGATGAAGATTGTGAAGGTAATGGTCCTGCTGATGGTATTCAGTTAGATGAGTTATTCTCCTATGAGATTATTAATGACAATGAGTTTATTACGGTTCGAATTCGCCGAGGAGATATAGATGAGCCCGTTATTGCCGAAACTACAGTTGATATGAATAGTTTAAATAGCGGTTATGATCGTAGTGATGAATGGATGTATTTTAAAGCCGGTGCCTATACACAAAATGATACTGGTGATGCTAATGATAGTGATGTAGTTACTTTTTATCGCCTGAGTAATACACATGATGACAATTAATTATATGTAATTCAATAGATTAATTTCAATAGAAAAATATAAAAAAAGCTGCCCCAAGGCAGCTTTTTTTATTCTTATTTTAAGAGGTAAGATTTTAAATCTTCAAAGGTTCTAATCTCTATAGATTTCTTTTCTTTATTCATCACTTTTTGAATTTGTGGTGGAATACTCAATTTCTCCTGAATTATATCTTCTACAACATCTAAAAATTTAACAGGATGAGCCGTTTCTAAGAAGATTCCGTAGGTATTAGGATGATTTTCTTGGTAGGTTTTCAATCCCAAGTAACCCACGGCACCGTGTGGGTCAGTAATGTATTCTGAACTTTTAAAAATTCTTTTCATCGCCTCTCTAGTTTCTTCATCAGTAAAAGTAAATGACGAAAGATTTTTAGAGATGGCTTCAAAATCATCTAGAAATAAATGCCTAATTCTTATAAAATTGCTTGGATCCCCGACGTCCATTGCGTTCGAAATGGTGGCGGTTGAAGGTTTAGGGTTGTATTCGCCCGTTCTCATAAATTCGGGTACCGTATCATTTATATTTGTTGAGGCAACAAAATGTTTAATAGGTAGACCTAATTTTTGTGCGACCATACCAGCACAAATATTTCCAAAATTTCCACTAGGTACGGAAAAGACAATTTCTTTTCCTTGAGATTTTGCCTGTTTGTAGGCAAATAGAAAATAGAATAACTGCGGCAACCAGCGGGCGACATTAATAGAGTTCGCCGAAGTCAATTGCATATGGTTTAAGAGTTCTTCATCTAAGAATGCAGTTTTGACCATTTTTTGACAATCATCAAAAGTGCCATCCACTTCCAAGGCAGTTATGTTCTGACCCAAAGTAGTTAATTGTCTTTCTTGAATATCGCTTACTTTTCCACTCGGGTAGAGAATAACAACTTTTACTCCTTTTACACCAAGAAAACCATTTGCAACAGCGCCTCCAGTATCGCCAGAGGTGGCAACCAAAACAGTCACTTCTTGAGTAGAATTTTTAGAGAAATAGCCCAAACAGTTCGCCATAAAACGAGCTCCCACGTCTTTAAATGCCATGGTAGGGCCATGAAATAATTCAAGGGTTGCTACATTTTCTTCTATTTCAACTACCGGAAAATCAAAGTCCAAAACTTGAGCTAATATTTCCTTCAGTTTATCATTGGGTATCTCTTCACTTACAAATTGATGAATGGCATTAAATGCAATTTCTCGATTTGAAAGTTCCTCAATATTTTCAAAAAAAGAATTAGGTAAAGGTGTAATACTTTCTGGAAAGTACAAGCCTTTGTCAGGTGCAATACCCTTAATAACGGCATCTTTGAATGATACGTCGTCGGCTTGATTATTTAAGCTATAAAAGTTCATTTATTCCAATATTTTTATTCCTGTTTTATTGATTTTCGAAACATGTATTTCATAATCAATTCCAATATTCTTATAAACTTCTTTCATGGCTTTCCCTACTTTTTCAGCGATATCTTTTCCTTTGCTAAGCGCGAAAATTGAAGGCCCTGAACCTGATATTCCACTTCCTAAGGCACCTGCTTTTAACGCTGAAGATTTCACCTCATCAAAACCTGGAATCAAAATGGATCTAATGGGTTCAACAATATGATCTTCTAGCGAACGGCCAATCAACTCGTAGTCATTCGTAAAAAGACCGGCAACCAATCCACCAACATTGCCCCATTGTTTAATACCATCTTTTAAAGTAATATTGGTTTTCAATATTTTACGTGAATCTGAAGTTTTTACTTCGATCTGCGGATGAATAATCGTAGCGAATAATTCATCAGGACTGGGTATCGGAACTATATCTAAAGGGTTATAACTGCGCACAAGGGTAAATCCGCCATAAAGGGCAGGGGCTACATTGTCTGCATGGGCCACACCACTTGCTAGGTGCTCACCTTCCATAGAAAATTTTACAAGTTCAAGTGCTGAAAATGGCTTTCCTAACAATTCATTCATTGCCCAAACTGCCCCGGTAGAGCTTGCTGCACTGCTACCGATACCGCTACCTGCTTTTATTCTTTTATAGATTTCAATTTCGAATCCGC
>CAZKQM010000147.1:0-3386 GCA_964554895.1 uncultured Maribacter sp.
AGAATCAATTAAACCCCAAAGCACACCAAAAAACGCTTTTTAGTTATTTGGAATATGACAACATCATTCATGGCAATGGATCATTGCGTCATATTGATGATTTGAAAAACAAAAAAATTACATTGGTTACAGGAATTGCGAATCCGAAACCGCTTCAGCATTTTCTCGACGAAAAAGGTATTTCTTACGAGCACTTAGCTTTTAAAGACCATCATGATTTTAGTCTCAAAGAAATTGAATTGATTATGTCAAAGCCGAATGTTTTGACTACTGAAAAAGATTATATGCGGTTGAAGAATCACATTAGTTGCAATTATATTGGAGTACAACATGTATTTTTCAAGAACGGACTAGAAGATCTTAAGTCTCTATTGGATGAATTTATGAGCCCGTATTCTTGACTCTCTTACTAAATATATTTTCACCGATTTTTTGATAGAATACTTCTGGTTTGAAAGGTTTTGTTACTACATCATTACAACCTGCGGCATAAAAACTTTCTAAACTATCATCAAGAGAGATAGCTGTTAAAGCTATAATAGGCGTATTCGTATCAAATTTTCGTATTCTGATAGTGGCCTCTTCACCACTGATACCTGGCATATGAATATCCATTAAAATGGCGTCATAATTATTTGTTTCAGCAAGTTCTACGGCTTCAAGACCATTGTTCGCAATATCACTGGTCATTTCCTTTTTGGTTAGCATTTTCTTAGTAATGACTTGATTAATTTTGTTATCCTCAACAATCAAAAGATGTAGGCCTTTAAACTCAAAATCTTGCTGCGTAATTTCAAACGGAATATCATCAACAATACTATCTTTACTTTTAAGCTCAAGTTCAAAAAAGAAAGAACTACCCTTACCAAGTTCACTATCCAGTTGAATTCTACTGTCAAATAAACCAAGTAAACTTTTTACAATAGTCAGGCCTAAACCAGTACCTCCATATTCCCTATTAATCTGAATTGAACCCTGTTCGAAGCCTTCGAAAATACTTTCTTGTTTCTCTTTGGATATGCCAATTCCGGTATCAGCCACTTCGAAATACAGGGTAACATCTTCTTCCTCTTTTTTCATCAGTTTAGCAATAACCTTAACCTCGCCATCTTTGGTGAACTTCAGTGCATTACCCACTAGATTCATGAAAATTTGAGACAGTTTGATAGGGTCACTCATCAAATGACCTGGAATATTCTCATCATACTCGAGAATAATTTTTGTCCGGTTGGCTTTGGCACTTTGCTGAAGCGAATCAATAACCTCTTGAATGGTTCTCTTTAAATTGAAATCAATATTGAGGGGTTCTAATTTGTCTGCATCAATTTTGTTGATTTGAAGAATATCGTTAATAAAATTCAACAAGTAATCTCCGGAAAATTTAAGTGCTTTTAAATGCTCTAATTGGTCTTTACTCGGGTTTTCTTCCAACAGCAAATGCGTTAGTCCAGTTACGGCATATAATGGGGTACGAAGCTCATGACTCACTGTTGACAGGAAATTCGTTTTAGCTTCCATAGCGCTGACAGCTGCATCTCTTGCGCCCTGTAGTTCACTATTCTTAGTTTGCAAAAGATCGTTTGTTTTTAGTTTTATCTGGTTATTTCTATAGAGCGATACCGCTAGCAAAGAAATAATTATTAAAAAAGCAGAAACTAGAATAACAATAATTTCAGATCTATTAGTAGCATCAGTCAGGTCTTCGATTTCATTGTCTTGCTTTTCAATTTGATCCTTCATAAAATCAAATTGAATCTTGTCAGCAGTTTTGGCTTCAGTTCTTACTTTTTCAATATTAAAAATAGAGTCCTTGATTTGAATAAGATTTCTGTTATTATTCAATGATAAATCAAAGCGACCCATTTTTTCATAAGTGAGCGTCAATTGCTCGTTGGCTTCCTTTACCTCTTTATCAAAGTTGTTATTTATTGCCAATTGCAACGCGCTTTCTCCATGTGAAGCACTTTCTTCGTATTTTTCTTTTTTAAAGTTTAACAAGGCCATACCAAGCTGGGCTTTTGTCGCTAGATATGCTTTCTCATAAACATCGGTATTGATAATAAGGGAATTAAAATTTTTCGAAGCGACTTCATACTTTTCAAGATCTACATAAATATTACCTTCGAGCAAGAGAATATTATTAAAGAAATTACGATCATTATTAAGTTGCTTAGCATCTTTGAGCATTGATAAAGCCTGAAATTTATTGTCTCGCTCATAGAGCATTATAGCTTCTATATAATTGAAAATAGCTTCTCCATAAGGGTATTCGACTTCTTCTAAAAGCCCTTTTGAACGATCCCAAAAAATCTCAGCACCATCTTGTTTTTCTAGGTGAAGGAATAAAATAGCTTGTTTTTGATAACTATCAATAAGTAGTTTTTTATCATCTATACGCTCGGCAAGTACCTCAGCATTTTTTAATGCTTCTAGAGCCAAATCAAGTTTATTTTGATTCTGTAGAATTCGCGCCTCTTCAAAATATAAAGAAATACTATCAGATGCTACAGTGTCAGTTTGCCCTTGTAGAAGTGGTAAAACGGCAAGAAAGGCCAGTATAACTAGGGTTGTTCTTATTCTAATATGTGGTGCGAAAAAATTCAAATGTATTTTTTAGAAACCAATAAATTAATTGAATCAATTATTCTGCTACTATAGCCCGTTTCATTATCGTACCATCCTATAATTTTGACCATTTTACCAATGACGGAAGTCATCTGAGAATCAAACGTACAAGAATAACAACTATTGTTTATATCTACGGATACAATTGGGTCTTTAGTATAAAAAAGGATGTTTTTTAACTCATTTTTTGAAATTCGTTCAAAAGTATCATTAATTTCCTGAATTGTTGTAGGTTTTTTAACATTGAAAGTAATGTCGGTTAACGACCCATTCGGAACTGGAACTCTAATACCGCAACCACCAATCACATCACTTAATTCAGGGAATATCTTCGTTAAGGCCTTTGCTGCACCAGTTGTTGTAGGAACAATGGACTGTGAGGCTGCTCGTGCTCTTCGTAAATCCCTATGCGGCTGGTCGTGAAGGCTTTGGTCTGTTGTATAGGAATGAATTGTAGTAATATAGGCTTGTTCTATGCCGCATAGGTCATGGATGATTTTTATCATCGGGGCGGCATTATTTGTAGTACAAGAGGCGTTTGATATGATATGGTCTTTTTCTGTAATATAATCTTCATTAATACCATGAATTAGCATTTTTATATCATCTTCTGTTGGTGGAACCGAAAGAATCACTTTTTTTGCTCCATTCTTAAGGTGGTAATTCAGGGTTTCTTTGGATTTAAATTTCCCAGTACATTCGACCACTATATCTACCTTTTGAGCAGACCAATCAATATCTTGGGGAGATGTTTCATTGAA
>CAZKQM010000148.1:0-3120 GCA_964554895.1 uncultured Maribacter sp.
GATAGTACCCTTGCGTTTTAATTAGCAAATTAAGCTGAAATCTAAGAATTAATAATTGAAATTCAATTTTACTAGCGAATCCGTAAAAATGTTATTGGTCATTTGATTGAGCAACCAAAAGTACTACTTTTACTACTTTATTAGACCCATGCTTTTCAATATATCGAACATAGTATCTAATTTTTCTACTTATAATGGCTTTACATTTACTACAGCCACTACAACCCCTTTGGGGTAAATCACTATATAGTTCATCCGCATACCTCTTTAGGTACTTCCTCAAAAAAAATAACATTTATAATTCATTGACATGCAAGTCTTAAAATTCGGCGGCACTTCTGTTGCCAACGCAGAAAATATAGCTCTCGTAAAAAATATTGTTGCAAATAATCAAGCAGATAAAACCATCGTTGTAGTTTCTGCCCTAGGAGGTGTTACTGATGCTTTATTAAGTGCTGCAGATCTTGCAGCAAAAAAAGATTCAAGTTATAAGCGCATTTTAATAGAAATTGAAGAAAGACATTTTGAAACGGTTAAAGCATTAATTTCTATCCAAGATCAAAGTAGTTTCTTAAGTAAGATAAAAAGAGAACTAAATACGCTTGAAGAATTATTAGAAGGGGCTTTTTTGATTGGTGAGATTACACCTCAATTATCTGATAAAATAGTGAGCTACGGAGAAAGACTTTCCTCATTTATAATTGCTGCATATTTTAAAAATGACGGTCTTGATGCTATTCATGTTGATAGCCGCCAGTATATTATAACTGATGAGACTAATGAAAACGCGAGCGTAAATTTTGCTATTACCAACGTAAATTGTCAAAAACTCATTAAAGAGACCCCGAATAAAGTGTTAGTAGCTGGTGGTTTTATTGCTTCGTCGCAAAACGGTAATCTTACAACGCTCGGGCGGGGAGGTTCTGATTACACGGCTGCAATTATCGCTGCAGCTATTGATGCAGAAAACCTACAAATCTGGACCGATGTAAGCGGCATGTTTACTGCCAATCCTAAAATAGTTAGGCAAGCAAAAGCTATTGCAGATATTTCTTATGAAGAAGCTATGGAACTATCGCATTTTGGAGCGAAAGTTTTATACCCACCAACTATTCAGCCGGTTTTAGCTAAAGGTATATCCATAGAAATAAAAAACACCTTTAGTCCGAGTGATAAGGGTACTTTAATTACCAAAAATCAAAACCAAGAAGGTAAAACAGTACGCGGTATTAGCCATGTAGAAAACATCGCTCTTCTTTCATTGGAAGGTCCAGGAATGGTAGGCATACCTGGAATTTCAAAACGTTTTTTTGAGGTCTTATCGCAAGCCGAAATTAGCGTGGTACTAATAACACAAGCTTCTTCAGAACATTCGATTTGTGTGGGGATATCTGCAGATGATATTGACCAAGCAGTTAAAATTGTTAATTCCGCTTTTGAATATGAAATAGAACATGGAAAAATAAAACCAGTTATTGCGGAGAAGAACTTAGCCATTATCGCCTTAGTTGGTGATAATATGAAAAGCCACCAAGGACTTAGTGGAAAAATGTTCAGCACACTTGGTAAAAATAACGTCAATATACGGGTAATTGCACAAGGAGCTTCTGAACGAAATATTTCAGCTGTCATCAAAAAAGAAGATGTAAAGAAAGCACTGAATGCGCTACATGAAGAATTTTTTGAAGAAAATATAAAACAACTCAATCTTTTTGTAATGGGCGTGGGTAATGTTGGTGCAAAATTTTTGAATCAGATAAAACAACAAACCAGTTACCTAAAAGTAAATCTAAAACTGAATCTAAGAGTTATTGGTTTATCGAATTCACGAACCATGCTTTTTAATGAAGAAGGAATTTCACTTGATAACTGGGAAACTACCTTAGCTTCAGGCGAAAAAACAAATAAGAAAGCATTTTTAGAAAAGGTTAATCAATTGAATTTTCGCAACAGTATTTTTGTCGATAATACCGCGAGTGCTGAAGTTTCTTCAGAGTATGCCTCTTATTTAGAAAATAGTATTTCAGTAGTTACCTGTAATAAAATTGCCTGTTCCTCAGAATATTCTAACTATAAAAATCTTAAAAGTTTAGCGCGCACCTATAATGCTCCGTTTCTTTTTGAAACTAATGTTGGAGCGGGTTTGCCTATTCTAGATACACTCAAAAATTTAATTGCATCAGGAGATAAAATCAACAAAATTCAAGCTGTACTTTCTGGAAGCTTAAATTTTGTATTTAACAATTTCAATGATAAAACCACCTTTCATGACATCGTCAAACAGGCTCAAGAACAAGGCTATACTGAACCAGACCCTACTATCGATTTGAGCGGTATTGATGTAGCAAGAAAGATTTTGATTTTAGCACGCGAAAGTGGTTATCAAATGGAAATTGATGATATTGAAAATGAGCCTTTTTTACCTGAGGAAAGTTTAAACACCAACTCAAATGATGCATTTTTTGAGTCATTAAAAAAATATGAAGCCGATTTTCAAAAGCTATATATGGATGCGCAGGCGAAGGATAGTAAGCTAAAATATGTCGCTCAATTTGAAAACGGAAAGGCGAAAGTTGGCTTACAAACGGTACCTAAAACACATGACTTTTATAATTTAGAAGGAAGCGATAATATTGTTTTGTTTTACACAGAAAGGTACCCCAACCAGCCTATGATTATTAAAGGTGCGGGCGCGGGCGCCGATGTTACAGCTTCAGGTATATTTGCTGATATAATTCGAATTGGGAATTTTTAAACCTAACATCACATCGAGCGGGATCGAGGTACTCTGGATACCGACTCCGCTCGAACTGACAGAAAATAAAAACAAATGAATAAAAGCGAAATAAAAATATTCTGCCCAGCAACCATTGCGAATATTTCGTGCGGATTTGATGTACTTGGTGTTGCTTTAGATTCAGTAGGTGATGAAATGCTGGTTCGTAAAACGTCTGAAAAAGGAATTCGAATTACAAAAATAGAAGGGCAAGATTTACCAAAAGAAACACTAGGAAATGTAGCAGGTGTAGCGGGTCTTGCCTTACTGGAAGCAAGTAATTATGATAGCGGATTCGAAATTGAAATCTATAAAAGAATAAAAGCAGGTAGCGGTATCGGTAG
>CAZKQM010000149.1:0-2934 GCA_964554895.1 uncultured Maribacter sp.
TTAGATTTATCTAAAATATTTTTTAATTATGTAAAAATTTTTAATTTTGCCGTTCAAAAAAATGATATAATTGAAAAAGAAAATACTCTTTATTTTTTTGCTTCTAACGCAATTCATATTAGCACAAGAGCAATTTGGTAAGGTTGAAGGAACGGTAAACCTTGATGAAATTCCTTTACTAGGTGCAAATATTTATTTAAAGGGCCAAAGTAAGCTAGGAACTGTTAGTGATGAGAATGGAAAATTTGTTTTACACGCCTTGCCAGTTGGAGTTCACACATTAGTTTTCTCGTACATCAGCGCTACATCAGTAGAAAAAGAAGTACATATCAAAGCAGATTCTGTAGTTCAAATTCGGGTCGATCTTTCTAGTAATCTAGAGCTTGAAGAGGTAGTAGTTTCTGTGCCTGGATCGCAATTGCAGAAAGATTTGGTGGTTCATGTTGAGAAACAGCCATTAGCAAAAATTAATGCAGCCTCTTCGGTTACACTGGCCGAAAGTATTACCAACTTAAATGGAGTTTCTCAAAATTCAACTGGAAGTAGTATTGGTAAACCGGTTATACGTGGTTTGACGAGTAATAGAGTGGTTACTTATGCTCAAGGCACACGAATTGAAAACCAGCAATGGGGTGCAGAGCATGGTTTAGGAGTCAGTAGTAATGGCGTCAAAAGTGTTGAGGTAATTAAAGGCCCTGCGTCTTTACTTTACGGTTCTGATGCTATTGGCGGAGTGCTTTATTTTGTTGAAGAAGATTTCACTGCTGAAACTATTGAAGGCTCAGTAGAAACAGGCTATTTTACAAATTCTAGAGGTTCTCAGAATAGAGTGGGCTTAAAGACAAGTTTGGGTAACTTTAAGGCAAATGGATATTTTGGGTATTCCACTTCTGGAGATTATCAAATATCTGAAAATGGGCAAACCCAAGAGCAGCAACAACTAGGACAACGTATTTTTAATACTAGATTTAATGAGAAAAGTGCAAAAGTTTCTTTAGGATGGCAAAAAGAAAAAGTTTCTTCAAAACTGACCTATAGTTTTTTAAATAACTTTTTTGGTATTCCTGCTGAGATACCTTTCGTTTCTGATTTCACAAGAGAATTCGTTCTCCCATTCCAAGATGTAACACAGCATAATTTGGCTTTTGAAAATTCTCTTGATTTAAATGGGGTACGTGCCAATCTTATTTTGGGCTACGCTATTAATGACCGACAAGAATTTAATGAAATAGCAACTGCACCTGATCTACATTTAAATTTAAATGTTTGGAGCTATAACTTAAAAGTTTCTGATTTTATAAAGGCAGATAAAATTGATTTGACCTTAGGTGCCCAAGGTCTATTTCAGAATAATGAAAATAGAGGTACGGTGTTTTTAATTCCTGATGGAAATACATCTGAAAATGGGGTTTTCGGCTTATTCAACTACAAGATTTCTGATCGTTTACGTTTTCAAACGGGTTTGCGTTTTGATAGTAAAACAGTACAAGCAGAAAGTGTTGTCATTGATGGGGTAAATAATTTTGCTGATTTTGATGAAAACTATACCACACTCAATTATTCTTTAGGCGCAAAATATGATGTCGAAAATTTTTCTTTGCGCTTTAATATTGCTTCAGGCTATAGAGCACCAAATACGTCAGAACTATTATCGAATGGCGAACATGGTGGGGTGGGTAGAATTGAGGTAGGAGATCAAAATTTAACTAGTGAGTCAGCAACGCAGTTTGATTTTGCCCTCAATTATAGTAAGAACGGATTCAAATTTATTGTGAACCCTTTCTACAATAGTATCAATAACTATATTTTTATTACACCTACCGGCGAAAGAGGCGAAGATGACCTACCCATTTTTGCCTATTTACAAGAAAACGCTACCCTTTTTGGGGGCGAGATTAATGTGAATTATCAGCCTGAAAGCTTACGTGCCCTGTCTTTGCAAACTGCCGTAGCTCTGACTTATGGTAATGATGGCGATTCAGATCCATTGCCATTTATTCCGCCAGTAAATTTTAATAGTCGTATCAATTATGATTTTAATATGGGTAAGAATAGGATACTTAAAAAAGCTTATTTACAGCTGCAAAACTTTTTAAGACAAGATAGAATTGCCGCTGAAGAATTACCTAATGAGGCGTATACACTTTTAAATGCAGGGTTAGGTCTTTCGTATAAGAACGTGACCTTAAATTTCACATTGAAAAATATTTTCGATACTGTTTACACAGACCATCTTTCACGTTTAAAAACTATATTTGATGACCTTGCCATACCTAATCAGGGTAGAGATATTGTATTTAATTTAAGGTATACTTTCTAATGACACTTTCAGAAGAAGATTACATAAAAGCAATTTATCATTTAGAAAAAGGAACATTAAAAGCCGTTTCAACCAATGCTTTGGCTGAACAAATGCAAACAAAGCCTTCTTCAGTTACTGATATGGTTAAAAAGTTGGCGTATAAAGGAGTGGTTAATTACAGACCTTATAAAGGCGTAAATTTAACCGAATACGGACAAAAAATAGCGCTTTCTCAAGTTCGAAAACATCGTCTTTGGGAAGTATTCTTAGTCGAAAAGCTTGATTTTAGTTGGGATGAGGTTCATGATGTAGCAGAGCAATTAGAACATATCAAAAGCGAAAAATTAATTGATGAATTAGATCGGCATTTAGGTTTTCCTCAAGTAGACCCGCATGGCGACCCTATTCCTTCTAAAAAAGGAGAGCTGAAAAAAACCATCAAGAAACTTTTAAATGAAGTAGCCATAGGCACCAGTGGTATTTGCGTAGGCGTTAAAGATTCTTCAGCCCCTTTTTTGAAGTTTTTAGACAAGAATAAAATAGCATTGGGTGATACTATTTTGGTGCTAGAAAAAGAAGAATTCGATGAATCTTTATATATTGAAGTAAGAGAAACTAAAATTCATATTTCA
>CAZKQM010000150.1:0-2693 GCA_964554895.1 uncultured Maribacter sp.
TGAATAAAGAGTAGTTTTAAGAGATGTTATCTTATAAAATAGATTATTTTTACAACTGACATTTATTTAACAACGCTCCTAGTAATTGATATTGAATTTCAATTATTAATAAGATAAAATAATAATCATTTCATGAAACTGCCATTCCATCAGGTACAATCTTAGGTAACTCTTATATAAATTTGATACCTTTCTGATGAACAGTTGTTGAAAAGGCAATAAAAGTAACTTGTTACTTTTGTTGTTGTTGATTTAGGTTTCGGGGGAACTACCTATTCAGCATCACAACTTTAGTCTTTATAAGATGTATTAGAAAGATTGTACGGTTTGGCGGTATCATTGAAATTATGCTTTTAGATGTCCAGTTGTACGCCTCCATGTGTCTCTTTTAAATTGACATTTAGTGTTATTCTATACTTATTGGTTGTGTGAGAGACGAATTAGCAAAATGACTGATTCAATAAAATGATTATAGGTGTCAATCATGCATTGTTTAGTTGTTTTCTTCATTAGGTATAATAAGAACTATTATTTTGGTGATTTCACACTTTCATTTACGGTATGAATAGTAAACCAAAAAGTATATTTTGAAACATACTTTTTGGTTTATTTTTTTTGTTCAACTTCAATATAATTTTATGAAAAATTCTATCATCGCTCAAGTGTAATGAATCCACCTTGTGAACCTACATTTCAACATGCCGTGTTAAAAACTTTGTATCGATATTGATAAAACACCCTTTTCAAATCGATCATGTTTTTACATCTTTGTTAGTCCGTGCCGTCAGGTAAATGTCAGAGATATTTTTAACAGTATAAATCGTACAAGCTTATGTCCACAGCCATCGAACCCATATTAGCAGAAAATGAAGATCGTTTCGTGATTTTTCCAATTAAGCATGATGATTTATGGGATTGGTATAAGAAGTGTGAGGCTTGTTTTTGGACTGCTGAGGAGATTGACCTTAGTGAAGATGTAAACGATTGGAATAACAAATTGAATGATGACGAAAGATTTTTTATAAAACATATACTGGCGTTTTTTGCAGCTTCTGACGGAATTGTAAATGAAAATTTAGCAGAGAATTTTGTAAGTGAAGTACAATATGCTGAAGCTAAATTTTTCTATGGCTTTCAGATTATGATGGAAAACATTCACTCTGAAACGTATTCGCTTTTGATTGATACTTATGTCAAAGATGAGAAAGAGAAGAATATTTTGTTCAAAGCTTTAGAGAACTTTCCGGCGATTAAGAAAAAAGCAGATTGGGCTTTGAATTGGATTGAGTCGCCAAGTTTTGCTGAACGTTTAATTGCTTTTGCAGCAGTAGAAGGTATTTTCTTTTCTGGAGCCTTTTGTTCAATTTTTTGGTTGAAGAAAAGAGGACTAATGCCTGGCCTAACTTTTTCAAATGAATTAATTTCAAGAGACGAAGGTATGCATTGTGATTATGCAGTTCATTTGCACAACAAACATTTAATAAATAAAGTACCTAAAGAGCGTATTACTCAAATTTTGACGAATGCTCTTGATATTGAACGCGAATTTATAACTGAATCACTTCCGGTAAGTTTGATAGGTATGAATTCGAAACTAATGACCCAGTACTTAGAGTTTGTAACTGACAGACTGCTGGTAGAATTAGAATGTGATAAAGTCTATAATGCCACGAATCCATTTGACTTTATGGATATGATATCCCTTCAAGGTAAAACCAATTTCTTTGAGAAAAGAGTTGCAGAATACCAAAAAGCAGGGGTAATGAATAAAGACGAAGACGCTCAGAAAATTAGTTTCGACGCTGATTTCTAAATTCAATCGCTTTTAGGCCTTTGCCTTCAGAGGGTTTATTATTTAAAATTTAATAGTTAAGTATTGTACTTGACCTAACCAACGCACCACTAAAAACAAAAGTAGCCAATGTATGTAGTAAAAAGAGACGGAAGAAAAGAACTCATCATGTTCGACAAGATTACAGCTCGAGTTCGAAAATTATGCTATGGCTTAAATAGCCTAGTAGATCCATTAAAAGTTGCCATGCGAGTGATTGAGGGCTTGTATGACGGAGTAACCACTTCAGAATTAGATAACCTTGCCGCTGAAATAGCCGCAACAATGACCACAACGCATCCTGATTATGCGAAATTGGCTGCAAGAATATCCGTTTCAAACTTGCATAAAAACACAAAGAAGTCATTTTCTGAAACCATGGAAGATTTGTACTTGTATGTGAATCCAAGAACAGGTAAAAAAGCGCCCTTACTTTCAGATGAAGTTTTTAAAGTAATTCAAGAAAATGCTGAAAAATTAGATTCTACAATTATTTATAACCGTGATTTTGGCTACGATTATTTCGGTTTTAAAACTTTAGAGCGTTCCTATTTATTGAAGTTGAACGGTAAAATTGCTGAGCGGCCACAGCATATGTTGATGCGGGTTTCAATAGGGATACATTTGAACGATCTTGATGCAGCCATTGAGACTTATGAATTGATGTCGAAAAAATATTTCACCCACGCGACACCAACCTTGTTCAATTCAGGCACGCCAAAACCTCAAATGTCTTCTTGCTTTTTGTTGGCAATGAAAGACGATAGTATTGATGGAATTTATGACACCTTAAAACAGACCGCGAAGATTTCACAATCGGCTGGTGGTATCGGTTTGTCTATTCACAATATTCGAGCAACGG